>JAKZUG010000247.1:0-2623 GCA_047516705.1 Candidatus Poribacteria bacterium
CTCTGGGAAAGATCCAACTAAAGTAGATCGAAGCGCAACTTATGCAGCGCGACATGTTGCTAAAAACCTTGTTGCTGCTGGGCACGCGGAACGCTGCGAAATTCAAATCTCTTATGCAATCGGGAGAAAAGACCCCATCTCTGTTATGGTGGATACCTTTGGCACAGGTGATGATGAAGTGCTCACGAAACTTGTCAACGCGCACTTCGATTTAACCCCGCTTGGTATTATTGAACGGTTGAAATTACGTCGACCTATCTATCAAAATACTGCTGCATACGGGCATTTCGGGCGGGAAGAACCTGGCTTTACTTGGGAAGAAACCGATTACGTCGAAAAACTCCGGTAGCTTGAAAGAGATTAAAAACGCCGGTGAAGAAAAAGGAAAGTGATGAACTACGATATTAAAACAACGGAACTCGCATCGCTTGGAAAACAACGAATTGATTGGGCAAACCGTTTTATGCCAGTGTTGGATTCCATCCGTGTGCGATTTGAAAATGAACGCCCGTTGGAAGGGTTACGGATAGCCGCATGTCTGCATGTTACAACCGAAACAGCAAATTTGATGAAGACGCTGAAAGCAGGTGGCGCGGAGGCGGTTGTTTGTGCATCAAATCCGCTCAGTACTCAAGATGATGTTGCCGCATCTCTTGTCGCTGACGAGAAGATCGGTGTTTTTGCAATTAACGGAGAAGATACAGAAACCTATTATAAACACATTGATGCCACTCTTGATATGCAACCAGAAATTACTATGGACGATGGCGCAGATCTCGTCTCAAGACTCCACTCTGAAGAGAGCAATCCGGCACTGGTTGAGCAGGTCGTCGCTGGAACAGAGGAAACAACCACAGGGGTCATCCGTCTCAAGAGTATGGCAGCCGAAGGTGTCCTGAGATACCCTATTATTGCTGTCAACGACGCTCGGACAAAGCATTTTTTTGATAACCGATATGGTACAGGGCAAAGCACCCTTGACGGTATTATCAGGGCAACTAACCTCTTGATTGCCGGAACGACAATTATCGTAGCAGGTTATGGGTGGTGTGGCAGAGGTGTCGCTAGCCGTGCTCGCGGTTTAGGCGCGAGTGTCATCGTAACCGAAGTCGAGCCGTTGAAAGCGTTAGAGGCGGTGATGGACGGATTCCGGGTCATGCCGATGCAGAAAGCAGTCCTAGAGGCGAATTTGGTCGTGACGCTCACGGGTGATATTCATGTTTTACGTAAGGAACATTTTGAAGCCATGAAGGACGGCACGATTATCGCGAATTCCGGACATTTCAACGTTGAGATTGATATACCGGCGTTAGAGGAATTGAGCGTCGATAAAGGAAGCGCGCGTCCCTATGTAGATATGTATACACTCGCGGATGGAAGGAAAATCTACCTCATCGGTGAAGGCAGATTGGTGAACCTCGCAGCGGCGGAAGGACATCCAGCCAGTGTCATGGACATGAGTTTTGCGAATCAAGCCTTATCTGTTGAGTACATTGCCAAGAACCGTGATAATCTTGAGAATCGAGTGTACGATGTTCCTGGATTTATTGACGAGACTGTGGCACAGTTGAAGCTGCAGGCATTTGGCATTGAAATTGACACGCTCACAGCAGAGCAGGAGAAATACCTCAACTCTTGGGAAATGGGAACTTAACGCCGTTTTTCTTCAAACTATTCTGTATACTGTTTCGGGTGTTGTTCCTTTATCAAAAATCGGTGTCAAAACCCGCTGCTTCAGTGGGGGGATGTAGACACCGCCCTCTTGTATTAGACCAAGGCGTAGTGAAAAAAAGAGTCATATTTTCCTTTACAAACGTCTCGGAATGTAGTATAATTAGAGTGTCAGGTTGACAGGCATAATGAGCGTAACCGCAAGGTTATGTGCCTGTCTCCCACTCATTAGGGGATAAATACCTGATCCCTGATACTCCAATGCGAAACACAAATCATAAACTTTTTCATGATAAACGCTTGAAGCGTCTGCACAACGATTTAAATATCTGTGGCGTTGTGAGGAATCATTTTCTTGGACTGTCTATGCGGTATTACCGCAGATATGGTAAAGGACTTTCGTATGCGAAAATGTCCAAGCACTTGACGAAACTTAAGAAGTTAGAAAAATACAAGCATTGGCATATCCCCTACGCATGGAGTCTACAGAATGTGCTAAAACGACTTGCACAAAGTTTCAAAGAAATGTCAACACTGAAAAGAGGTCACCCCTGTTTCAAGTCGTGCAAGAAACATAAAGGAAACCTGACGTTTTCTGGTGAACAGGCAAAGATTGAAAAGGTTTTAGACGCAGAGAAAAAGCAACGGAATCACCCTACATATAGCATCCGTCTCAATGGACATTGGTATCGGTTCGCCTTACACCGAGAAATCAAAGGACAAATCAAGCGAGTTCAAGTGACAAGGGACGCACTCGGGGACGTGTATATCACGCTCACTGAAGATTACTCGGAAGTCATTTACGAACCCAAGACAGGTAAAGCTGAAGGGTTTGACTTTGGTATCAAAGACTTCCTAACTGGCAGTGACGGCAAACGATATACCTCTGCTATGTTTTACAAACAGAATGCAGACAAGTTGTCAACAGCACAGCGTCAACATTCACGCAAGG
>JAKZUG010000248.1:0-5299 GCA_047516705.1 Candidatus Poribacteria bacterium
TTGATGACGACTGAGATTTTCCGAAATACCATCTTTGACGACATTGAACGTCTACAGGATGTCTCTTACGTCATCTTCGACGAAATCCACTATATTAACGATATTGAGCGCGGCACCGTTTGGGAAGAGAGCCTCATCTTCGCACCCCAGCATATTAAATTTGTCTGCCTAAGTGCCACGATTCCGAACATCAACCCGTTCACAGAATGGATGCAGAGCGTCCGAGATATTAACATTGAGATCGTCGAAGAATTAGAACGTCCGGTCCCTTTGGAGCATCACCTCTATTTTAAAGATTACGGTATTGGTAGTATAAAGCATATCACTGCGCTTCGCAACAGAGCAAAGACCGAAGCACATAAACGAAAATCCGATCCACCTGATGATAAACCTATAAAGGCACTTCCGTCTGATTTCACGGAGACACGGCTCATTCCACATCTCCATCGTGAGAAGCAGCTCCCCTGCCTCTATTTCTGTTTTAGCCGAAAGGGTTGTGAAGAAAACGCATCTTCATTGGTATTTGGTTCGCAGTTGCAGTTGCTTAATGAAAGACAGAAAATAGAGATTTTAAGGCAATTTGACGAACTTTGCGTCCAGTTTGACATCGTTGAGGAGAAAAAGATTACTGAATTTCGTAGACTCGTTAGCCGCGGGATCGCCTACCATCACGCAGGTATGTTACCCACGCTTAAGGAGGTCGTAGAAAGGTTATTTACTTCTGGGTTGATTCAGCTCCTCTTTACCACGGAAACGTTTGCTGTCGGTATTAATATGCCTGCCTGCTCTGTTGTCTTTGATAGCCTCGAAAAATTTGATGGTATTGGGTTCCGTTACCTCAAAGCGCGGGAGTATCACCAGATGTCCGGACGTGCTGGCAGACGCGGTATTGACACTATCGGTTACGTTTACGCCCAAATTGTACCCGCATACGCCGATGTAGGCGAGATTAGAGGCGTCGTTGCTGATAAGATAGAGCCAATAGAGAGTCAGTTTAATCTCTCATATTCCAGTATTCTCAATCTTTATCAGAAATATGGCGATGATATATACGATGTCTACACGATGAGTTTGAGCAACCATCAAAACCGTGTACGGGTGACGGAACTCAACAAACAGATTGAGGTTAAAACAGAGAAACTTCAGACACTACCGGAACCCGAGTGCATCCACGACGGTATTGATGGAAGCGAGCAAATTGGGAAGCATTATCGCCACAAGCGGGATCTCGCAAAAAATATTCAGCGTTTGCATGTAGAGATGGCACAAATCAAGGCAATAACAAAGGGAAAGAAACGAAAGAAGGAGAGCGAGAAGAGATTAAGGACTATTCACGAGGAGATAAAGCGTTTTCAAACCACTGGCGAGCAGAGCCTTTGTGAGGAATGTCAGCACCTGCAAACATGCACAGACAGATATAATACGATCCGCAGAGAAGAAGAGCAGCTTCAGAAACTTAAAAAGAGAACGACTTATATGGAGAATGATCCGAGGCAGCAGATAGCAGCGCGCCTTAAGGTGCTTGAAGAATTGGGTTATACTGAAACGCAGACACTTCTGCCTCGCGGGAGTACCGCCGCACACATATACGGGTATGAAGTCCAATTAACCCAATTGTTATTTAGCGGCGTTTTTGAAAGACTTACAGAGGACGAAATTAACTGCCTCATGGTAGCGATCGTCTTTGAACCGCGTAAGGACGGTTACTTTAAGCCTCTCAAGGATGAACACTTATTGGAGATACTATATGCTGTCAACTCTGAAATCTCATTTATCCAGTATTTAGAGGTCAAGCATAAGGTGACAGAAATTACGCCTATGTTGGAGCTTCAGCTTTGTACTGCGATGCTGGCGTGGAGCCGCGGTTGTGAATTTGACAAACTCGAAAAATATGCCCGTTTGGATGCTGGTGACTTTGTCCGAACCTTCCGACTCGTTATTGATCAACTCCGTCAAATTCGCCGTGCTATGGCTGGACATAATGCGCTCGTCGATAAACTCAACCGATGCGTTGGAAAAATTAACAGAGACGTTGTTGATGCCGAGCGACAATTGCGAATCGGTCAGGAGAATCTCAATGAAATGACAGCAGAAGATGCTGTTGATGTTGAAGCATCGCCGCCTGTTACGCGTGAGAATCCAGATAATGCCGAAGCGGAAGATGCGGTATTGCTTCCCTCGTAAGTTTGCTTTCAGATGGCATTACTTTGAAAACAAGACTTACGCAAACACCCTTTGCTGGCGAGGTTTGCAACCTCACCTACCGACAACCGACAACTGATAACTGAGTGCCTCTAAGAAAATACTTGTAGTGTACGATAATCTATATTAGAATGGTATGATAACATATATAGATGCCGGATATGTAGACGTACTAACTACCACACAATGTGTGGAGATACCGGCAGCCTGATAACAACAAAGGAGAATCACATGGCAAATCAAGATTTCAATTTCGCTGGTGCCCTTAACGTGCGCTCGGCTGAGAAAGAAGATGCAGGGCATTTACAATCATATTGTTTCCCTGAAAAAACCAAGACGCAGGTTGCGAAAGACTTGGATGCCGATTTGGCGGAGGAGAGTCAAACACACCGGCTTGTCGCGGAGGTCGGCGGGTACCCGATCGGACAAATTTCCGTAAAGCGGGATGCCGTTGACCCTGAAGTCGCAGAAGTGGGAGATCTTGCTGTGTCTGCGCCTTTTCGACTATTAGGGGTAGCTGATCACCTCATGAAGGCTGCTGAGGTCACAGCGGCAGAGAATGGCGTGAAAACTCTTGAAATTGAACTGCCGTCTTCCGAGGCACCTGTCATACAGAGATATAAGGATTGGGGTTTCACTGAAAAACCGCTTGTTGTCCTCCAGAAGTCGCTTGAATCGGCTCCGGAAGAAGATGAAGAAACTGGTGAGGATGAGGAGGAAAACCAATCCGTTGAGGCGGGTGGTGAGCAGCAGGAACTGCTTGATACTTAATAGTATCTGAAGAACTTATGCTCCTTACTGTGTTGTAGGTGCACTTTGTGAGCACACTCGTTTTAGAAGGCGCGCGTCCGCAAGCTGTACCTACAAACAGGAGAATTTGCAAGAACCTCCAGCCGAAATTGCGGGACAGTTGTCCCTATGAACTTTTAATCCAGTGAAGCTTGAACCGCGTTGAGGATGCAGGTGCCTCTCGCTCTGACCGCTTAGGAGAATTGAATATGAAGAAAATCTGGCTTGCCTTTGTACTCGTCCTTTTTGGTGTTGGATGCGGCACCCCGAACGAAAATCTCGCGAAGGGCAAAGAATTGATTAAATCGGATAAACGACGCAAAGAGGAACGCGCTGTCCGAGAATTTAAACTTGCGCTGCAGCAACCAACGGATAACGCTGAAGCACATTATCTGCTTGGATTTTATGATTCTCAGGAGTTTTACGAACCTAATACGCCTGATTGGGAGGCAGCATCGATCACTGAGCGCGGTAAACAGATGTTACTTGCCTATCAAGCAGAAAAACGGAAGTATCTTGAGAGGCTCGTTTTTGAAACACTTCGCGACGATGATCTGGATATCCAAAACGCTGCACTTGACGCGCTGAAACACGTCTATAAGCAAGGTGATAGGAAGCGGCTCCTCAGTCAACTCCAAAAGGCGATTAAGTCCAATGATAATCGCGATAGACACAATTCTCATTGGGTACTCGGGCATCTTGGTAAAGATGACCCAGGCACGATTGTACCTATCTTGGTGAAACTTCTGGAACACGGGCGGACGGAAACTCGCTTGAATGCTGTCAAGGCACTCGGCGAGGTCGGCAGTGAAGAGGCTATTCCCGCACTCGCTGCACTCATTGAATCCGGGTCTGCTAAGTGGAAACGCGATCGGGAGGAACCCGAGGTCCGTCAATTGGCTGTGGAAGCCCTCGGAAAAATCGGAGGTGCTGCTGTGCCAGAGTTAGTCAGAATTGTGCAAAACAAAGGGTCATCGCTACGCGTTGATGCGATCCGTGCATTGGCAGTACTCGGCGACGAAAAAGTTGTGGTACCTCTCTTAGACGCTTTGAAAGAGCAGAGCAGTCGAGATGTCGCTATTCCTCTTAATTGAATCGCGAGTCGCACTCGCATCTCTCGGCGCAGTTTGCAAGCCGAAACATGCTATTAAATGGAAGGAAGCCTATATGCTGGAAAAAATAACAAGGTTTGACAAACCCCGATACTTGATGTTTATCGTGCCATTTTTCGTACTAATAGTAGGGCTCGGCTGTGAAAATCAGCATTACGATGAACGCCTGCAAATACGGTTGCAGCAGTTAGACAGCGACCTCAAAGACCGTTGGTCAACAAGTGGCGTTGTTGTTTTAGAAATTACCCCGAATGGGCCCGCAGATAAGGCGCGACTTGAGAGGGGCGAACTTATCTCTTATGTGATCGCAGAATATCCTATCCGAAGTACCAGCGACTTTAACAGTGCAATAAAAAGCGGATTAGACGAAGATAATAACTTCATTCTTTATTTGAAAGATAAGCCACCACTCCGCATTGCCCTCCGTAGACGTGGAGATAAGGTCGGGTTGGATGTTGAAGGGAGTGGCACCGTGCGCGTTAAGCAGATTCAGCTCGGGACTCCCGCTGCAAATACTGATATTCAGGTAGGGGACATTGTTGAAAAAATTGTTGATGAACGCAAGATTTATAGCCTTGATGATTATAAGGAGACACTCGGTAAACTCTCGAAACAGCAAGTTACTTTCCGAACCTCTGAATTGATAGGTGTGAAAATTGCCGCTGTAAACGCACTCGGTGATTTAGGGGATGCCCGTGCAATTGAACCGCTGGTAGATATTTTCAGGAATAGCACAGAACTTTCGCTCCGGAAAGCGTCAATTAGCAGTTTACAGCGTCTCGTCGAATTGAGCGTCTTAAACCAACTCTTCCAGCAATTCCAGAGCGCGGATGTGAACGAACTTCCTGCCGATAGCCTTCAGGCGCAGCAATTGGAATCGGCTGCAATTCTTGGCTTGCTTACCGTAGACCGAAACGAGAACACTGCTACCCTCAAAGCTCCTTTCGGAACACAGTTCAGACACAGATCTGAGGTAATCTACCAGAAAATTAACGAAGGCCAACTTGCAGGACTTGCTCAAGAATACATCCAAATTGAGGTAGAACCGGATCAGGAAATTCGACGTGCCTGCCTCGCAATACTCGGAATGCTTAAACCGGTTTCTGCGATTGATGCGCTTGTGGCTGTTCTCGAAAATCCAGCAGAAATTCCCGGTATCCGTTTCCAAGCCGGGGTAGCACTCAGGCAGATAGGCG
>JAKZUG010000249.1:0-4899 GCA_047516705.1 Candidatus Poribacteria bacterium
AACTTCACAGGGATGCGGAGTTTTCCGTGGAAATATAACTTCGATCGTCGTGGACATTGGCACCACGCACCCGGTTGGCATAAGATTCCACCCGAACAGGACACGATTGCCGAGGTACTGCTGGAACGCGGTTACCTCACCGCACTGATTGCCGATACCTATCACATGTTCAAACCAACGATGAATTTCTCGCGTGGGTTCGCACATTTCGATTTTATCCGTGGACAAGAATCGGATAACTGGCACAGTGGTGATCCGAGGTTGATTGAGGATCAACTCCGAAAACATGTCCGTGAACCGCTCAATTGGCAACGACATGCCGGGCTCGTCAATTATCTACTGTCGCAACGGCATCGGCAATCAGAAGATGATTATAGTTGTGCGCGCGTCTTCCGTGCTGCGTCTGAGTGGCTTGAGGATAATCACACCGTCGGTCCCTTCTTCTTATGGGTGGATAGTTTTGACCCACATGAACCGTGGGATCCGCCGAAGTCCTACGCAGATATCTATTTCCCTGACTATTCCGGTAAAGATTTCATCACACAGGGGAGTGCGAACGAAGGCGACGGTCCGACTGAAGATGAACTGCGCCGAATTGAGGCACTTTATCTCGGCGAGGTAACGTTTGTCGATAAATGGGTCGGCGCGCTACTGGATAAGATCGAGCAGTTGAACATCAAAGACGATACACTGATTGTGCTGATGTCCGACCACGGGACGCAACTTCGCGATCATGGGAGTTTCGGGAAGGGCGCGAACAAGCTGCACCCGTTCAACACGCAGTTGAATTTGATGATTCGGCATCCGGATGGACCGAATGACAAAGACATTTTTGCGTTTGTGCAGAACCACGACCTGATGCCGACGCTCCTAAATCAGCTTGACATTCCGTGCGGCTGGACGGATGGTGAGGATATGTGGCAACTCGTTACGCAGGAAAAGGCATTGCTCCGTGAACGGATTATCACCGGTTGGGCTGGCTTTGCTACGGGTAATGCCCGTGGACGTGTTAGCGTGCGCGATAACCACTGGAACTTCTGCACCTCAGTAGGCTATAAAGATGAGAAAGGCGATGAACTCTTTGATGTCCGGAACGATCCAGAGGAGAAGGTGAACGTTGCGAGTGACCATCCGACAGTTGTAGAGGAACGGCGGCGAGATGTTGAGGCTTTGATTGGGCAGCCGTTGCCCGGACATTTCATTGAGGTCTGCGATCCAGAGCAGGCACCGATGACGCGCTGGCTTCAGAAGAAGTTGGCGGAGATGTAGGGAAAACTGTGAGGACTTTTGTCTTCGCGCTGAGGCTTGTGATCATCATCTATCATCCGTTTTCTTGAGTTTTTCCCAATCCCATATCAGAATTGTGCCGTCCCAGCCACTGGCACTAACAATGGTTTTGCCATCTGGTGAAAATTTCAGCACTTCGAGCCACCGCGTATGTCCGGTGTGTGTGGACAAAAGTCCGCCTATGCGGACATCCCACAATTCGATGATGCCGTCCCAATTCCCAGCAACAAGTGTGTTGCCGTCCGGTGAAAAAACCAAAGTTGAGATCATGACACTCAACCCCCGAGGACTTGTACGAAGTTGGGTGCCGGTTGCAGTGTCCCATAAAAAGAGTTCATTACCTCCGCTTGCGAGTATTTTCCCATCGGGTGAAAATGCGACTGCGCCGACCCATAACTTATGTGCTGTAGATGTAAAAATCAAGGTACCGTCTGCCACGCGCCACAAGCAGAGCGTCCTGTCTTCATCACCGCTTGCAAGCATCTTTCCATCTGGTGAAAATGCCAACGTCCGAAGCCAGTAATTATGTCCCTTGACTGTAAACCGATGCCGAACCTTTCTGGAATCGGTAAGGTCCCACACGTGAACTAAACCATCTTCACCGCCAGCTGCCAACATTTTGCCATTTGAGGAAAACGCGAATCTGACATTCAAACCGGACCTCGGGAACCCCTTTAAGGTAAAACGATCGATGATACGTGGTGGGTCAGTGTTAATATCCCATAAAAAGCATTTGTTACCGAAGGTGTGCACAACAAGCGTTTTGCCATCCGCGGACATCCCCACGTTGGTTGCCTTTAACCCCTTAAGATGGGTGGACAATTGGTCCCCCGTATTGACATCCCATCGTTGTTGCTGAAGTATTCCCGGCGGATTGAATGGTTGATTCAGACTTGTGAGGGTATTTCCATCTTGGGAAAATACCAATCCTCGAATACCTTCGAGGTGCCCTGTGCAGGTAAAGCGGTGGCTACCGGTAGCGGTATCCCACGCCTGAATCGTACCGTCTTTACTTGCGGTGAGAAGTGTTTTTTCGTCTGGTGAGAATACCAGTTTAGAGACATAGTCTTTATGTCCATGGAGTTCTAAGGTATGTTGATAATTGCCGATAACGTCCTCCTGCTGATGTTTCCGCCTGATGGTGTTATCCCATAACTTCACACCATCATAATGTCCACTTGCAATGAACCTACCATTCGGCGAGAACGCTAACGTGTAGGTTGAAGTGCCACGCCTCCAGTTCAATGTGGATTGTAGTTTTCCAGTCGCGGTATCCCATAGTCGAAGCGTTTCGTATTCATCGCCGCTTACCAACATCTTGCTATCGGCTGAGAACGTGAGTGATTTAATCCATCGTGTGTGTCCGGTCAAGGTATGGAACAGTTTTCCGGTGGTAGTGTCCCACAACTGGATGCGGAAATTTTTATTTTCCCAATCTGCAGTCGTGTTGGCAAGCAGACGTATATCCGGTGAAAGTTGCATCAATGAATTGGAGTGCCATGACGTTTGACCTTTGATCGTTCGCGAAAGAGTTGGCGATTTTATGTCCGCACCGAGTTCCCAGACGCTAATTTCCCTGTTCGCGGCTGCCCCGACGAGTTTCATGCCATCTGCAGAGAAGGCGAGTGCTCTAAGTTCAGCATATCGTGGTCTCGGCACCTCTTTGAAAGTGACGATGGGTTTGCCTGTAATGGTATCCCACAACCTTCCGACACCTCCCATCTCGCCACTTGCAAGGGTACGTCCATCTGGTGAAAACGCTATAGCTGTAACCTCACGTCCTTCGCCGGGTAGCACGGCGATTAGGGAAAGTTCTTCTCCGGTGTGTGCATCATACATCCAGATACCGATAGTGGTTGCGACTCCGAACCGCCTGCCATCTGGTGAAAACTTGATGTCATTTATTCTGCCTTTTCCGAGTCGCATCTTTGCACCTTCAGAAAAGCGCTCTTGTGTCTGGTCCTGCGCAAGGCTCCCGTTTGAAAAATATCCAACAATCAATAGAAAGGTAATGTAAAACAGTCCCAGTTTTTTCATCAATTGAATCTCCTTTTTCGAGGCAGTTTTACAAATGAAAGAAACGAGTGTTTCTCGGTTTCTCTCTTTCCCGAGATTATCTATTTTCATGAATGATATTCTCCAAACCCCAGACGAGAATTGTACCGTCGGAACCACCGCTAAAAAGCGTTCCACCGTCAGGTGAAAATGCGAGTTCGTTGATAGTCCGAACGTGTCCGGGGAGTATCCCTCGTATCAGTGTATTTGTGCTTAGGTCCCATAACCGAATTAAGCCATCAATGCTGCCGTTTGCGAGCATTTTTCCGTCTGGAGAGAACGCCAATGCGGTGACGCGACCGGCATGTCCGGTGAAAATTGAGAACTGCTCGCCCGTTGTGACATCCCATGAATAAATGAACCCGTCTCTATGCCCGCTGACAAGTGTTTTTCCATCCGGTGAAAATGTCAATGCGCCAGCTGCAGCTGGGTGTTCCATCAGCAGTTCGGTTTTGCGTCTGGTGTCAATATCCCATAATAGAATTGTTTCATCCTTCCCCGCACTTGCAATTGTTTTTCCATCCGGTGAGAATGTCAACGCCCTAATTTCATCTGTATGGCCTTGAAGGATAGCGATACGTTGATGGTTCAGCACGTCCCACAATTCGACTGTTCCACCGCGACTCCCGCTTGCAAGAATCTGATCGTTTGGGGAGAATGCAAGCTCATCAATAAAGCCTTTGTGTGCTGTTTTGAAAGTAGCGAAAAACTCTTTAGTATCTACATTCCACAATCGGACATCATCGCTAACACTCCCAATTGCTACAGTTTTGCCATCTTGAGAGAAAGCAAAACTGAAAGCAAACCACCGGTGTTTGGCTGGGATAAGCTGCTGGTTTTGGGTCTCAGTATCCCATAATCGCAGTGTACAATCGAAACTACCACTCGCAAGCGTTTTGCCATCTTCAAGAAAACCGAGTGCTATGATTGATTCCGTATGTCCTTTCGTCATTAGGTGCTGGTCCCCGGTGCTAATATTCCATAACCTGATAGTGTTGTCGCGACTTGCGCTGACCAAGGTTGTACCATCTGCGGTGAAATCTAAAGCTTCAATAGGGCGTTTGTGTTCAGTAAGGGTCCGGCTGTCAGATAGCCGTTTGCCAGTAATAGTGCTCAGCAAGCGCGGCAGCGTAAATTGATCGCCTCCGGGGGTAATGTTCCACAATCGGATATCCCCACTGGTGTCTCCACTTGCCAGAGTCTTTCCATCTGGTGAGAAAGTGAGAGCCTCAACGATGCGGGTGTGTCCGTCCAATCTGGACATTTGGCTGCCGGTTTCTACATCCCATAGCCGGATCGTCGTGCGTCCGCCGACAAGTGTTTTGCTATCCGGTGAGAACGCTAAAGACCAAGCAAGATCTTCATCTCCTTCTATGGTATGCTTCAGGGTTCCGGTCAGTGCATCCCATAAAAACACCTTGTTTCCACCAGCACTCGCAACAAAACGGTGGTTTGGGGACACAATTAACCCGCCTCGACTGATTGAGTCTTGCTGTCCGGTGAAGTTTGACACTTCGCGACCTGTGCTGACATCACACATATAAAACTGAAACTTAC
>JAKZUG010000250.1:0-6789 GCA_047516705.1 Candidatus Poribacteria bacterium
TAATTATATACTCAAAACTTGGCGGGGTTGGGAATGCAGATATCATTTGGGCGAGTACGTCGCAAAACCCCGCCAGCGAGGATGGAGTTTTGTGTGTTCTAAAGTGTCCACGTATTTTCGGGTTTTACTATAAGTATTTTATTTAATCCGTTTGAAGGAATACCTGATGCCATCGCTCTGTGCCCACCCTTCAGGAGTCAACGATGCCCCGGCTCCTAATATTAGGTAGAGTCGATTCTCCTGTACAGAAATTAAGACGTTGGATATTTCCGGAGGCCCGCTGAATATTCCAGAACGATTGAATAAGAACTCGCCAGGGGTAATGCCTGAACTCTGATCCAGACAGATCTTAGGGTACAATACCTCGGCGATACGATCAACTTTAATAGCAAATTTACCCGAAACGTCGGTACTGCCGTTGTTCCCCTCGTAAAAACGGATGCCATTGTGTTCAAAAAAGCGAATGGTAAGGTTTTTACGACTGGCTTTGATAAGTGCTGCTGCTGCTGACTCAGTCTCATTACTCATATCGCTTTCTAAGACCTCTATGTTAAGGAACTGCCATGTTCCCAGCACTTCACGCGCAAGCCTGTTCTTGACGGTCTGTCTGTCGTTCTTTATCCGAGCTTCCTCGTATGCCGCGCGAAGTCGTTCCCGCTCGTTCTGCATTTTCTGGTACTCCACCGAGGTGCAACCCGCAAAAACCATCAGTATTATCAGGCTAAAGGCGATTAATATTTTCATTGCTCAATCCTCTCAAAATAACAGCGTACACCACCACTCTGTACCCAGCCTTCGGGACCTGGTTGCATCTTACCGTGCATTGTGAGATATAGTCTGTCAGGCGTAACGGAGATACCAATATCCCGCGCTGTGTCCAGTCCCGGCGCGCTCGACAAGCCAAGTGCCCTTCCATCCGCACTTGCTGCGAAAAGCAATTTTTCCATCTCTGGACCAGTGCGTCTGATGAACCGGATGAACGGGAACGGTTCATCGCCGTATCGGACAGTCGTAACAGTAAATTGTCCAGCAATCTCCGTGCTACCTCTTTTGCCACGGTAATGGTAGATACCTTTCTCCTCGAAGAATTCAAGCGTAAGGTTTTTCAGTTCAAGCGCGTAAAGTGCGGCTTTGGCTTCCGCAACCTCTTGGGTGACACCACTCTCCGCCATTTCAAGGCTCAGGAATCTCCACTTCCCGAGGAGTGTATTGGTTATACTATTTTTTAGTTTCAGTTCACTGTTCTCTTCGCGGAGGTCCTCATAATTCTTGAGCAATTGATCGCGTTCTGCCCGCATCTTTTGCGATTCAACAGTTGTGCAGCCAGTAAGCGTCAGAACACAGATACCAAAGATAATCAAGATTTTCATAAGTGTTCTCCCTGTTATAGTAAATTCGTGTCACCCTTCAGTACCACAGCGGTATTATACTAAAGGGACATTTAAATGGCAAACGCTTGGCTTCAAAATTCAATCGTCAGTCCAAAATATGGCAGCCGAGGAAGTTGGCTGGCTTCCCCAACCTCATGTTCTTCAACTGTGAATTCCTCACCTTGCACTTCAAACGTTCCCGCTTCCTGGATAAACTCGATGGTATTTTTACGGTTGTAGACATTCAGGATTTCAATGAAGCCACCTATCTTCATTCCCATAAAGTTCCATTTTTTGCTAATCCTGAAATCTAATTTGTGATACGGTGTTAGTTTCGCACTCAAGGCTCGGTCAAAACTCGCAAAGAGAGGGTTCAACCCGCGCGTCACCGGATCTTGAATAAGAACAATTGCACTAATAGGTGCCTCAGATGTCCCACTTAAGTACTGCCACTTCGCGCCTATCTCGAAATCTGGGGTGAAGTTATAGTTGGCGACAATACTGACAATGTGGGTGTTATCAAACAGGTAGGGTTGATAGGTAGCATTAGAATTCTCGCGCCGCTCGGCATGTGTGTAAGCATACGAAATCCAACCGAAGAACTTATCAGGAATCCGATGCCGCAAGAACGCCTCTGCGCCACCAACATAACCTGCACCCTGATTGAGATAATTTGATACCTTATCGGGTGTAACGAATCTCTGCGTATCTTTGTAATAGGTGGCGAACTTGAGTTCTGTTTGATATGAGAGTTCATGTTCTATCTCCATGACATAATGGCGTGTGAGGCTTGATTTTAACGCTGCGTTCCCATTCTCTGATAGCAGCTGAGAAAGTTGTGGACTTTGCTCATAATGTCCATACGCGAAACGGAGGTTAGAACCGATCGGTAGTTTGATACTTACACTTCCGCGTGGTTGAATTGAAATCTGCTCTATCAAATCCAGGTAATCAAGCCGAACACCGAGCGCGACTGAAAGTATTGACGAAGGGTCGTATCTGGCTTGTAGATAGCCTTCTGCCCGTTGTAAATCGTGTCCGAACTCGTAGTCTCTTGTCTCAGTAGTCCGCACCCGTGCAGTTCCTTCTTCATCAAACTCTACTTTCTCTGGATTTGTTTGCAGTAATTCATGCAGTGTCTCTTCATCTGGTTCTTCTTCTTCAAATGATGGAAAACTGGCATGTTCGGTGCTATCCGCCGGACTGAAAGCCAAGAGAAATCCCGGTTCAAGTTGAAGCTTAGGTGTTAAACTGTAAGACACGTCTTCGCGGAGAGTGTAGACTGGAACGTTAACCTTTAAATTGTAGTCAGCAGATTCTGTGGACCTGGAAATCAACTCACCGTTTTCGTCTCTATAGGTAGTCTCTGAGATAGTGGCATTTACGTCTATATCAAGAAAATTGAGTGAACGTGTTAGCGATAAATGTGATGTGAGATTATCGGTAAATTTTGAACGAAGATGGATGCCCTGTCCGTTGAAACCGTTTCTGAAAAAGATAGAAGAACTGGATGGATCAGCTTGTACTTCATCTTCTATTTCCGCTATTTCATCTTCTGCTTCCTCCACCACAAAATGAAAATGGTCAGTTGCAGCGAAGGCATTTAGGGTGAGAGAATGATTTTCTGTAAGTGCATAGGCAAATTTGAACTGATAATCTGAAAAATAGGGAAACTGCTGCTCTTGTTCTGTCTGCCTTTCAACAATCGGTCCAACGATAAGATCAAAATAACTTCGCCTTCCAGAAGCAGACATATATCCCTTTTCGCCAATTTTTCCTTCAAGTAACCCTTCGGAATAGAAAATGTTCAGGTTGAATTTTCCATCTAACCGTTCTTCGATGCCGTCGCGGGCGTGGATGTCAAGCACGGCTTGCGAATCCAATCCGAATTCCGCACCGTAGCCACCGGCGTAGATGTCAATCGTTTCAATAGTTTCTGAGCTGATCGTCGAAAGTAAGCCGCCCCAGTGAAAAGGATAACCGAGCTGTGTCCTGTCAAGATAGTAAAGATTGGAACCCGGTTCACTACCTCGGATATAGAGGGCACCAAAGTAATCGTTTGGAATGCCGATGCTCGGAAGTGTCGTCAATCCTTTGAGAGCGTCATTGGCAGCACCGGGAATACGTAGGAGTTCACTGCCGCGGATGTCAGTACGACTGATCGTTGGTGGCAGACGCTTGCCTTCCACAACAATTGTTTCTAACCTAACTGCCTCGCCTAAGTATATTTTGATTTCGGTGGTATCCCCGCTGCTGATGGCAACCGAGATTGATGTCAATTTTGTTTCAAGAGGATGCGTAACAACGAAAGTATATGTGCCTTCGCGGAGTTCTGTGAATCGGAAGACACCGTTTTTATCGGTTTTTTGGGTGTGTTTTGTTTCGGTAATGCGGACATCAGCCCCGACAACGGGCGTCTCCGTGTTTCGTTGATAGACCGTCCCTTCAATATCGCCTGTTTGCGCAAACGCAGGTATCGGAAGCATCAGGGCAAACAACAGACAGACAAAATATCTACTCAATTTAGGACTCCTTACATGGATAGTGATGGTTTCCATCTACCGATAGTTTTTCAGTTTTCGTCGTGAACTGTACAGTTTGTTTCCTCAGAATGTCAAACTAAAATTCATAGATGATACCGCCAGAGATTGCAAAGGGGATTTGTGGTATTCTTAAAGACTCTAAGGTTGCAGGATCGAAATCTTCGGGTAAATCTTCGGGAGCAATATTTTCAATAATATCTAAAAACTGATTGGAAACGCCCAACCTTATACTGTTTTTGTTCAAATAGACATTCCATATCTCTATAAATTCGGTAACAGGCAAACCAAAATACCTGGTCTTGTGGCTGTACCTTAAATCTAATCGGTGGTAAGGGGGTAGCTCAGTCTGCAGAATAGCATCCAGGTTATCAGAGATGACCTTATTCATGCCGAGCGTCCCAGGGTCTTGAATTTGGAAAATCGCGCCCATTGGCACTGCAGAAGTTCCGCTTAAATACTGCCATTTCATCCCTATTTCAGAATTGTGGGTAAGGTTATAGTTTGCAACAACGCTCACAATATGGCTATTATCAAATAGATAAGGTTTGTAGGCATCGTTCGGATGGTTACGTCGTTCTGAATGCGTGTACGCATACGATATCCATCCGAAGAATCTATCCTTGATTCGATGCCGTAAGAAAAGCTCCACTCCACTAACAAAACCGTCACCTTGGTTGAGATAACTCGTAAAAGGCACATCTACAGTTGCATCTTCAAGGGAGTCAATAAGTGCATCAAGATCAATGTTTCGTGATACCAATTTCTGGAGGTCTTTATAATACGTGGCAAATTTAAATTCCGTTTGTGGCGAAAACTTGTGTTCCAATTCCATGATATAATGCTTAGCAATACTGGATTTTAGTGATCGGTTTCCACCCTCCTTTAGTACTTGATATGCTAAAGGACTTTGCTCGTACTGACCGTAAGCAATGCGGATGTGAGAACCGATCGGTAGCTTGACGCTCATGCTTGCTCTTGGCTGAGTTGAAAGTTGGTCTGTCATATTTAGATAGTCAAACCGCACACCAAGCGCGAGTGATAGAAATGAAAACGGATCATAACGTCCCTGAAGGTAGCCCTCCGCACGCCGAAAAAGGTAACTAAAATCATCAAACGATCTACTCCAAGCCAATTTGCCATCATCAGAATCTTCCGCCATCAAAGCACGTGTGCTATATGAAAAGCTATCGGCTGGACTATAGGATAAGAGAAAGCCTGGTTCAAATTGGAAGTTGTCTGTTATTTTGTAGGCTATATCTGTCCGAAGTTGATATGCTGGGACCTTAGTCTTTGTGTCGGTGAATAATCCTTCTCGCGTTGGACCCTCATCAGTATTGAAAGGGTATCCAAACTGCATATTGAGAAAGTTAAAAGAACGCGTTAAGGATAGGTGAGATGTAAATTTTTCTGTAAATTCAGAACGGAGGTGAATGCCTGCACTATCAAATCCATTTTTGTAGTAGGCAGAAAAATCATTATCTTCCTCCGAATCTTCTAATATGAAGTTAGAGAGATCAAAATGATCTGTTGCACCCAGAGCGTTAAGTGTTAAGGTTTGGGTGTCGGTGAGTGCATAAACAAACTTGAGCTGATAATCTGAAAAGTAGGGAAATTTGCTGTCAAGGATACGGTTGATAATCAGATCGGAGAGGGAGCGGCGAGCAGCGGCAGAGGCGTATCCTTTCTGACCGATTTTGGTTTCAATGTAACCTTGAGGATATAGTAGGTTAATATCAATTACACCAGACATCTTTTCCTCTATCCGATCTGGTGAATGAATGTCAATAACCGATTGCGAATCTAAGCCGTATTCCGCACCGTATCCGCCCGCGTAAATGTGAATCTCATCAATGGCACCCGAATTAATTGTTGAAGCAAGACCTCCAAAATGAAACGGATACCCCAACGGTGTCCGGTCAAAATAGTGGAGCGTTGAACCCGGTTCGCTGCCACGAATATAGAGAACACCAAAGATATCATTGGGAATGCCGATGCTCGGAAGAGTTGTTAATGCTTTGAGCGCATCAGCACCGGTACCTGTAATACGTTTAATTTCTGATCCACGTATCTCTTTCCGACTGATAGTCGGCGAAAGACTCTTCCCTTCTACAATAATTGTTTCCAGCTTGAAAGCGGGTCCCAAATACATTTTGACTTGAGTTGTATCCCCCGCGCTAATCTCAACAGCGGTTTCCGTTGGTGTGTCGAAAGCGGAGTGTTTTATTGAGATAGTATAAGTTCCCGGTGGAATGTCGGTGAACCGGAACTTGCCATCCCTTTTGGTTTCCCGACGTTGTTCGGTTTCCACAATATAAACCTCAGCACCTGCTAATAACGCACCGGTATCACGATGGTGGACAATACCCTCAATATCGCCTGTCGCAGTTGCTTTTTCTAATTGGAACACTGGCCCAAGGTAGATTTTGCCTTGAATAGTCCTACCTGTGCTTATCTCAATTGTGATTTCTTCCGGTGTTTTGTAGTTTGGGTGTGAAACGGATAGGATATAAGTTCCTATGGGAATCTCGGTGAATCGAAAATTTCCATTTTCATCAGTTTTTTGGGTTTGTTTTATTTCAGTAATGTGAACATCAGCCCCTATAAGGGGTTTTCCCGTGCTTTGCTGATAGACGGTTCCTTGAACATCGCCGGTTTGCGCAAGAACGGGTATGGACATAGCGGTGAACGCGAACAGAACTATGACGAATTTTAGCTTCATTCAGTGGTTTTGACCTCCGCTTCGTGTATTATAGTAAAACCCGTAATTACTTATACACTTTTATAATATCATCAATAGAAGTCTCAGCGTTGTATTGACGCATCCGCTTGATGTTGGCGAAGTCCTTCTCAATCGGATTCAACTCCGGGGAATCTGG
>JAKZUG010000251.1:0-6351 GCA_047516705.1 Candidatus Poribacteria bacterium
GAGACCATCTTTTCTCACGACGGGGATAGCTTTTGGGATCAGCGACTGCAAGTCGTCCTTTTTGAGGCAGGGGAAGATTACGACGTTCAAAAAACCGGGTATCGGTTTTTTCGGCATGTTACTTTTGACACCCCATCGAACCCGGCTGGGGCGTACTTTCAAATTGGCGAAATTGAGTACTTCGGCGATGATAGTTATGCCGTAGACCCTAAAACCAAGCTCACAACCACATGGGGAAGCCTCAAAAACGTCCGATAAGCGCAAATATCAGACATTTTCTAAATCGGCTTGAATCCAGTAATAACTTGGTTTGAGCCGTTTTTCATATCCGCTTGAAACCGTATGGACTATACTGGGGAGGACCTTTTCGATTATGAACCGCGAAAATCTTCATGCTCATATTGATTATGAGCTTATAAATCAAGTGGGGGCTGCTAAAACTTTGTTGGAGATATTATCCACTGATGCATTGTGTTTGTATCGCCATTGTGTAGTCCCAGTATAGTAATGTTCTGCAATTTGGGCATTTTGGAAGTTTGTTGGCATCACGTGCGCGTTCAAGCACTTCAAACTCGGTTTCGCAGTCGTTGCAATGGTATTCAAAAATTGGCATTGTTTTCCTCTAAGCCGCTATGGGTTTAATAATCAATTTTACCTTTGTTCCTTTAGGCGGAATCACATCGGTATTGACGCGATACGTTCGGTCATCTGTACCGGTGGGTAAGGGATGATTGAAGAGGGAATCTGGATCGCGGTAGACAGCAATAATATTATGGAAAAGTTGGGATGTCAGTTGATTATTTTTTATCCGTCCACCTGTAAAGACCCATGGTGTTTTTTGCATCGGTTGCTCTGTGAAAGCGTTCCATACCAATTCGCGCGCGCGCCGTGAAATCACCTCATCACCTTGGTTCCATTGTACCCAGATTTCAACGGGTGCCCCTGTTGGAATTCGTGGATCGCCTTCAACATCGAGGTTCCTACCGGGTTCTAACTCCAAGGCACCGAGTGCAAAAAGTATATGGACAGGTTCTGCATCAACAATCAAGATGCTCTCATGCGTTTTTCCGAGTTTACCGCAGGCAAAAAATTCAATATTGGCATCACCGCCGACAATGTTAATCTCACCCGGTACTGTTACCTCACGTTTACTGGTGTCCAAAATGACATTGCCGAGTCGGTGAACGTTTTCACTAATTTTCTCAGGCTTCATTGACAGAGCATCCATCGCTGCGGTAGATTGTGGATAGACAGTGAGTTTTTCCGAAGCGGTATTGTCACTTTCATCTGCATCTGTGATCTCCACGCGTGCGATCACTTCTATCTCACCCTCAGTTGTAGGTGCCCAATCCGCTGAAACGGCAGTTTCCCCTAATTTGGGAGTCCAAAGTACTTCGGTTGTGGTAACCTCTTCGTCACCTACATAAAACCGGACGTTGAGGATCCCGTCGAAAGGCGTTCCAGTATTACGAAGGGTTGCGCTGAGTCGAACCGCCTCGCCGACGCGCGGGGAAGGTGGTGAAAACCGGAGGCTCCGTGGGACAATCCCGATATTAGGTTCTGTTGGGCCGGCGAGCGCATGACTCAAAGACATCACAGCAAAACAGGTCGATAAAAAATCGCTTTCAGAGCCACGCCATCTCCCGTCAGCCTCTTGCTGTGCCACCAGCATCTGTGAGATTTCATCGTACCAATCATAGCCAGCAAACGTGTCTAAGGTCGGGGGGATGTCACAGAACCGTTGCAAGGAGAGCAGATAATAGTAAAGCCATGAGTTAGAACCGGGGTTCCGAGTTAAAGTCCAATGTCTTTTCACCCATGCCATGCCCTTCTGGACCTGTGGATCCTCGACTGGAACACCACATGCGCGAAGTGCCCACAATCCAGTTGCTGTCATACTGCCGTAGACACCGATCGCCCAAGGTGAGCCGTCGTCAACTAAATTATAGAGCCATCCGCCTGTTTCGGTTTGGTTTCGGCGAATCCACTGTTCGGAGCGTGCCCACGTATCCTGCGGAATATCAAGCCCCCACTGCTTTGCAGCATAGAGCGCATAGATAACCATGTTCATGTGCGCGCCATCGGCAGTAAAACCGTAACCCCAGCCGCCATCGTCCCTTGGGTCAGCGAACTCACTACCGCTGATAGGGAGTTGTTTTTTGATTAACTGATTTATAGCAAATTGCGCACGTTCCCTGTACGTTTCATCTTGGGTTGCTACCAGAACTGGAACAATAACTGCAAATTGGTAAACAGCGAACTCATTCCAATTCTGCGTCAGTAGGAATTCCAAGCCTCTTTTAACGGCTGGATGCGAAGGGTTGCGTCCGGCTGCGAACAAAGTTTGCAACGCCAATGCCGTCTCCTGCGTTTGATCTTCACCGAAATTCCATACAGCATCGGGAACGAAGTTTTCAGCCAACCCTTTTAGGCTCGCTTGGCAGATAATACAGATCAAGATGAGTTGGTTTTCAGTACCACATTGCAAACAGGTCCGGCTATGCTTTCCCTGTTGTGCTTCTATCCAAGCAACACCCTTTGTTATCGCGTTTTGGATTTGTTCGGACGTGACAGAAGGGAATGTCCGCGTTTGGGCGACAAACGTCGTATGCGCAACGTTATTTCCCGTATCCGCTTCCTCAATATGCTTAGTACCTGCCGGGTTAACGACAGCATAAATTTCCGTCTTACCAGGGGGTGGCTGCCACTGTGCTTTCACCCTGCCGGTCTTCCCGGATTTTAATTCTATGATCACATCCTTACAAACGACTTGGAGCGGTTGTGTTGATGGATCGCCTTCGTAAAACTCAACAACGAGATCCTCGTTCATCGTCGGGGTGCCATCCCCAACGTTCTTCACCTCCACCCAGACGGTAATCTCTTCCCCCTCAACAGGGGTGGGGTTGGAAAAAGTGATACTGGCATTTCCGACCTTGAAATCCGGGAGCTGCGCGAATCCACTCGCGGCGCACAATCCAACAACAAACATTCCGATTGCGAATTTTAACAGGAAGCCCTGAAAACCTGTATGCTGTGCCGAAAAGTGATACCTAACCATAGTACACCTCACATTTACTCATCAGAGAAGTTGTAATCATGCCCGCGAGCACCATCAGAGATGCGTCATCCTTTAGGAAGGCGAACGTGGCAACGCAATCCGTGGCGGTTCTGGATTAGTTTCCTACCCAATATCCGACTGAAACGGAGGAGGGTTGCGGAATAGGATTCGCGAAGAGTTTCGTTCCGTCTGTAGAAAACTTACTGACTTCGCCTGTAAATGTTGCGCCGAGGATGTCAGCGACCCAAATACCGTCATCTGCAGGCGAGAGACTTATTCCGACAACAGCCATGCCGGCAGGAAATTCAGTCGTCTTTGTGCCGTCTGCTGATAAGTTTAGCAGCATTGACTGCTCTGAAACCACCCACACACTGCCATCCTTAGGATTGACGCGCGGAGAAACCGGACTGGTAATAGTAAGTTTTAAGAGTTCTTGACCCGTTGGTGAAATCCGAATGAGCGTGTTAAATTGACTGTCAGCGACCCAGGCATTTCCCTCATAGTCAACGGCCACACCGGCCTTCGGTTCTCGCATTGTCGGGCCGGTTGCAATTTGATTGCCGTTTGCATCGTAACGATTAATGGGACCCCGTGCGTCTGCTATCCAGCAGCTTCCGTCCTTCGGGTTCACAGCGACATTGAACCTACCTGTCTCTACATTGGGAGGACCACCTTCTGGGATTACCTGCGCAAGAATTTGTTTTCCGTCACTTGACAACTTCGACACCCCGTTTAGCCATGCCACCCAGACAGTGCCATCTGCTGGATTCACAGAGATCATGTTTGGGCGTTCAATCACTGGTGCTTGTGTAAACTCATTTGTGGTCTGATCGAACCTGAAGACAGCATTCGATGCAGAAATAGCGATCCAAGCGACACCATTGGTAGGATTCACCTCCGCAGCACTGGCTTGCGTCAGATTCGGAATGACCGTCGGATCGGCGTTGCCATTCGCATGCAATTTGTAAACTGTATCCCCTCCACTTACAACCCAACATTCACCGTTATATTGCCCGTAACTGGTAGCAACACACATCATGAACAATGCTACTACCCAAAACATTTTTTTCATTGTACATCTCCTGTTTTGTCCTATATATTATCTGACTTAAAGCTTATGGAATAAAGTCCATTTCTTAAATGTTAGCATATTTTTGTGTAATTTTCAAGGAATTTGTACATTCACCCAGTATCAATAACATGCCCAATGCACTATCAAATTCGGTTTGATTTGATTCTCCACCGTTTTTCTTGACTTTTTTCGGGAAATTTTGTATACTTAATAAAAAGCATTTGAACGTATGTGAATTTCGCTTTCAGGAAACAAGAAGTTGTCTCTCAACAAGAGACACCAAATACCAGCGAATCAAGTGTACTTGAAACTTCATATCACTTCAGGGAAGAGAAAATGAAATTTCTTTTGAAAAGAAAAAAGAGTGCTGCCATCCCTTTAATTTGGCTACTCATTTATCTTATCATAATTCCGGTGCAGCTGTCGAACTATGTTTTATGCATCGGCGCAGATGGTCACGTCGCGCTTGAAGTCTCCACCAATGGACGCTGTACCGACACGCACGCTTTTGATTCGGAACACGCAGAGGTCACGATTGCTGGAACTACCACGGAAGAAGACCACTGTGGTTCGTGTATCGACCTCGCCGTTTTTGTTCCATTAAACACCGAATTATACACCGTTCCTGCCAACGGTGTGCCAACACATCCGACTGTTTCCTCATTTGCACTTTTGACACACCAGAAGAGCACCTCTACGATTTTATCGCTTACGTCTTTTCAGGATCCTCCGCCGTTCATTAACCCGACACTCATAGCCCTTCGTACCACGACCCTTCTCATTTAAACCTTGCCTCCATCCTGTCTATGTCCAACACCCATTGCGTCTGTGTAATACGGTAATTTTTAGAAACATCCAAGCCTTCTGCAATTCCAGAGAATACAGTCGGAAATTTTCAATTTATTTGTCTGTTGCTTAGATGTAGCAAATTCCGTGCCAATCTGAACAATACCACACCGACGCTGTTCACTACAAAATGCAGAAAAATCACTGCACAAAATGGGGCATTCTTTAGACTCGATTGCACGAAATAGGGCGCACTTAATAACCTAAACTGCCTATAACTTTTTAGGTAGCACTTTGGGTTACTTTACATGGAGGAGCAGTTCCTAGACCCATCAAAACATAGACAAATCTCAGAGTCATTCAGTTCTCTTTAGTGGGAATGTTTGAATGTTGCAAAACCGTCTGTAGAAGCACTCTCCGAATCGCGACGGCTGCGATAGAAACGACGAAAATCGAAAAACTAAATAGCCCTGGACAAATCTATATTTTTCTTGACCTTTTGGACAGAATTATAATTATAATACCACGTGGCGAGGACTACCTACTCTAGGCGCAAGCCCAGTCTCCTCACCGACTGATTAGAGGTAGCAGTTAAAACGTGGAACGTGGAATACCACAATGTCATTAAAATCACATAAGATAGCGTTGCGCGCATCAGATAGACAGCGTGCATGGTTCACACAGCAAAGCGGTTATGCAAGATTTGCGTACAACTACGCCCTTTCAGACTTTAAAGACGGTTTGTCTAAAGACAAATGGCATTCTCGTATAGAGTTGAATAACCGCTTCAATGCAGTGAAATACGAGAAGTTTGACTAGTGTGAAGGGTGCGATCAACGTGCAGCCGTCTATGGGATTATCCATCTCGGCGATGCTATCGAACGCTGGAAGTCGGGACAAAACAAGTTCCCGAAGTATAAGAAACGTTCACACCGTCAATCTTACACAGTTGAAGGTGCGAAGGTTAAGGTGGAAGGTAAACGTATAAGGTTACCGAAAATCGGTTGGGTGTGTATGTTTGAGACATTGCGATTTGAAGGTGAGATACGAAGTGTCACAATTTCAAGACGAGCGCATCGTTGGTTTGCGTCTATCCTTGTTGAGACAGGCACACCGAAGAATGCTCCACGAGATACACGTGGACTCCCTGTTATCGGCATAGATGTGGGTATTAACACACTCGCGACGCTTAATAACGGCACAAAGTATGAGAACCCGAAACCACTCCGCAGATACGAACGCAAACTCAAAAGTGCCCAACGAAAACTCAGTCGCTGTGTATTTCTCTCAAATAACTGGTTCAAAGCAAAACGTCGAGTAGAACGGATCCACTATCGGATCGCTTGTATTCGTGGGGATGCGCATCATAAAGCGACAACTGCTATCATCAAGAATAGCAGTATTATAGGCATAGAGACGCTGAAAGTGTCAAATA
>JAKZUG010000252.1:0-6138 GCA_047516705.1 Candidatus Poribacteria bacterium
CGTTCTTGGTGGTCCAATGTAGGTGTTAAGGAGTTTTACAAAAACGATGGACATTGGTTAAATGTCTTACCACCGCCAAAATCGTCCCGCATGCAAGGATTGTTAGATTCATTAGAAACCGACAAATACAGTGTCCGACAAGTTTTAGGGCACAATAATGATACTGATATTTCTCAGAAAGTTGTCTAAGTCAATAGTTATTTTAGAAACTCAATGCAGTTACAGTCCTACGGTGTGGAAAGGAGAAAATACACCAATGAAACCGACAATCATGATTCTCGGCAGCGAGCATCTGGAAAATTCAAGAATGAATACATTTAATTACAAGATGGATGATGTGCTCGTGCCTAAACGACAACGTGAAATCGAACAACTGGTGACACAGTTCAAGCCGTTTCTTCCCACCAAAATAGCCCTTGAACAAGATCCTTCACGAGACGCTGAGATTAACGCAAGCTACCAAGGCTACCTGAACGGAACATACGAAATCAAACAAGGGGAGGGCGATCAGATCGGATTTCGGTTAGCCAAGCAGATGGGACATCTAAAGTTGTATGGTGTTGATTATTGGCCAAAGCGGAACCCGTTTTTTTCTGATGATTTTGATTTGGGTTTGATAGAGTACGAAAAATTCGCAAAAGCCAACAATCAGGAACACCTTCTGGGTCCTCCACCTACCGACAGAAAAATCACACAAGATGAAGATGGTACGACATGGGTTGAATCAGATAAATACGAGTCCATTATTGACATCTACATACGTCTCAATCAACCTGAAGGCAGACGTGCAGATCATCAAGGATATCTACGGAGCGCGCGGATTGGATTGGGCGACCAATATCCGGGTGCGAATTGGTTGTCACATGGTTGGTACGACAGGAATCTCAAAATCTTTGTGAACTTAACGCGCATCACCGAATCTGCCGATGATCGGATATTATTGATTATCGGTGCCGGGCATGTTTTCCTCGTCCAGCAGTTCTTGGAGGATTCGGGGGATTACATCGTCGAAAGTCCACTCAAATATCTAAAGACGGAGGATGCTAATTAATAATGAAATCACAAAAAAATTATGCAATAGTGTTGCTCATTGCGCTATCGTTTACGTTAATCACAAACTTACAAACTTGGGCAGATGAAAACATACAGACCGTAAAAAAAGAACTCCCCGCAGTCAAAACGGAGCAACCACCCACCATTGACGGTGTTCTCGACGATGCCTGCTGGCAAGACGCACCGCAAGCCACAGGTTTCATCGATGAACGCACCGGAAAACTGGCGGAGAGCCAATCTGTTGGTCGCCTTGTTTACACCGATACAGCTATCTACCTCGGACTTCATCTCTACGATGATATGCCCGATAAAATTGTGGCACGCCAAACCAAAGACCAGACACGATTTCAGGGTGAAGACTGGGTGTCCTTCAGTCTTGATCCGTTCCATACGCACCAATTTTCCGATAGAAATTTTTTTATGGCGAACGCGCTCGGCACCAAATTCGCGCATCTCGCCACCGGACGCGCTGAAAAAAGCGAGTGGATCGGACTCTGGAAAGCCGCGGCGCAGATTGTGGACGACGGCTGGGTCTTAGAGATGGAAATTCCATGGCAAATGCTGGATTACCCCGATACAAAAGAACCGATTCGGATGGGCATTAACATTGATAGGGGCCAACAGCGAACCGGTGCACGTTCTTGGTGGAGCAACTTAGGGGTTAACGAATTTAAAGAGAACGACGGACACTGGGTCGATGTCCTGCCACCACCTCGTCAGCGTGAGTTGAAGTTCCTACCGTATCTCATTGGTGGGTACAGCGAACAAGAGACAACAGATAGAGCATATACTGCCCGCGCAGGTGCGGACATCCGTTATGAGGTTACGCAGCAACTACGACTCATCGGCACTGCCAATCCGGATTTTGAGAACATTGAGCAAGCGGTGGAAGGCATCGATTTCTCCTACGGTGAACGCTATGTGCCGGATCGCCGTCCCTTCTTTTCTGAGGGTGGCAATGTCTATAACATTGGGCAGCTTTTCCACTCGCGGCGGATAGTGGATATGGATGGCGGGCTTAAACTCTTTGGAAAACTGGGAAAAAACACCTCAGTCGGCACCTTAGGCACGTACCATCGAAACAACCAGAACTTTATCCTTCGTGCGTCCCAATCCCTTACAGCGACATCTAAAATCAGTGCTGCATTCTTATCACATCACAAACAAGGTAATCCGTCGAACAACGTGGGTCATGTATCAGGTAATGCGCGACGTGGTAGGTTTTCAGTACACGGTGATTTCGCCCAAACTTGGTGGGATGAGTCAGATGGAAGAGAAGGGGTCGTCGGTTTGGTGTACAACGGTCCCCTCATTCAATCATATTCACGTGTTTTTTTTGTAGACCCGGATTTTGTCAATAATCTCGGCTATCATCCGTTCACAGGCTACCGCGGTGGAAACTTCGGTGCTACATTCAAGAACGAGTGGCGTGAGGGGATGGTTCGGAGTCTTACCCTCTTTGTCCATACTGACGCTCTTAACACCTATGAAGGCGAGGTCTTCAGCCGCGACATCAGGCTCTACTCACAACTCTTGACACACAGCGATTACTCATTTTCTGCTTTCTGGAACGGTGGTCGATTTAAAGAATTCAGAGATTCTTTGTTCGGTGTCAGTTTGGGAGTCCGTGCCTCTGATCGCTTCAACAATTTCAGTGTTGACTATGGCTGGGGTGAACAGGCAGGCGAACCGATTTATCGTATTAGCGGGAATCTGAATTTGCGTGCTTACGGTTTCACCGCTGGGTTGACTTCCCAAATCCAGTGGCATTTTGAGCGGCACTACCAACAGATTCTAACGCTGACGTATGATTTCAGCCCCGCTTTAAGCCTCGGCAGTCGCTTAATCTGGCAAGTAGATGGCATTAACGCCTACTTCGCGTTGCGCCGCTCTGGATATGCTGGCACCGACTTCTTCATCATCCTCGGCGATCCAAACGCCTTGGAATTCAAACAGCGGTTGGTAGCAAAGGTGATCCGGGCATTTTAGATATATTCACTGTAGGACTTACGCAAACAGGCAATAAAGGGTTTCCTTACTACCAACAGATATACCTTGGAAGGACGTGTGTTTTTCAAAGGCTTCCGTGTAGTTCGTAGTCTCGCAATTCTGCGGCGTACCCGCCCAAATGCGACGTGCATTATTACGCTTTGCGTAAGTCCTGACCTATAATCTGCGCTTCCCTCCCAGAATTATGCACCTTTTTTCTCTTGTTTCGCGTCACTATAATGAAGTGAGAATTGATAAGGTGTCTCTTCGCGATTTGTAAGCCTCACCTATCTATCCACGAAACATGGAAATTGTATAAGCTTCCTTGATGAAAGTAGTTTTTCTGGAGATGTCAGACGATGAGAAACAATGATGTCGCATTGATTCAACGCATCCTTGCCGGTGATGAGAACGCCTTTGCAAGTTTGGTACGAAAATACCAGAAGCAGGTCCATGCATACGCATGGCGGAAAACACGGGATTTTCAGATTGCCGAGGATATTACACAGGAAACCTTCCTGCAAGTCTATCAGAAACTGGAAACTTTAGAAGATCCAACGCTGTTCCTGAAATGGCTTTATGCGATTGTGAATCACTTCTGCATCGCATGGTTCCGAAAAAACCAAGTACATGCCGAATCGTTCAAAGAAACCGATATCTGGGAAATCGAGACAGAGGCATATTCCCGATACGTCGCTGCAGAACATGCTAAAATGACTGCTGAGACCCAACGCGATCTGGTCGAAAACCTGCTTGCGAAGTTGAAGGAGAAAGACCGAGAGCTCATCACACTCCACTACTTTGAGGATATGACATCTTCAGAGATCAGCGAGTTTTTGGGCGTATCAGAAAACACGATTAAGAGTCGTCTTCGCCGTGCCCGACAGCGATTAAAAAAATATGAATTCATGATTCAAGAGGCATTAGACATCACAATTGAAAGGGAACATCGCTCCCAAAAACAGCTGAACGGAGGTTTTGGAATGAAATTAACTTTTGAAAGAGACGACTTTTTGTCGTCCTTACAAGTGCTGCAAGGTGTCGTGGGTCGGTGGAATACCGTGCCAGCTCTCTCAAACGTTCTCATCCACGCGGAGGGGAGCACGATTGAGTGCACGGCGACAGACATGGAAATCAGCATCAGAATGAAGGTTGAAGGGACAGTCAGGGAGGAGGGAGCAATCACTATCCCCGCCCAAAAACTGGAAGATATCGTTAAAGGGTGCCCCGCTGAGAAATCGATAGATTTGGCAACAACGACAGACGGCCGGGTTGAAATCGCTGGTGGCGATGACGATTACAAAATCGTCGAACTTGCCGATGAAGAATTCCCACAACTCCCTTCCGTTGACGACGGAGCATTCACCATTGATGGAAAAACCCTGCGGTCGGTCCTCCACAAAACTAAATTTGCCGCTGCGATAGAGGATAGGCGCAACTTCCTAAATGGGCTCTATTTTAACCTTCTTGAGGACAGAACCGAAGTCGTTGCAACCGATGCAATCCAGCTTGCACTCGTACATTGTGAACCGCTCCAATTGTCTGAGGATAGAGACGGATTTATCGTACCGCTCAAAGCGATCAAAGAAATTGAGCGAACCTTTGCCAACTCCTCAGAGATAAGGATTTCACGCATTGAGAACCAGATTCTCTTTGCGGATGAACACACTACGTTGACGACGCGATTGGTAAATGCTGAATATCCGAAGTATGAGAAACTCATTCCAGATTCTTCTGAGGTGCGTACGGTTGTGCCGAAAGAGCCTATTTTGCGTGCGACGCATAAAATTTTGTCGCTCGCAAATCCGAAAAACTCTCGGGTCTGTTTAGAAATAGATGCACAACAGATTCAAATCTCGGCGAAGACCTCTGAGACAGATGAAATACATGAAACATTAGTAGTGGAGTCCAGCACGGGGAGTGTCCGTATCGGTCTTAATGCTCTGATGCTAATAGAGACACTTACACACATTGAAACGGAGTCTGTGTCCCTGGAGTTTTCGGGTGCGTTGAACCCTGTCGCTGTTAAACCTATTGGTAAGGACGGACATATCTGCCTCATCATGCCGATGAGCTTGGAATCCTAAGCATCTCATTTTGAAAAGGGAAATTACAATGATCCGCGAAATCGCATTACAAAAACGCGAGCAAATGATTCGCGATGGTTTTTGTGTCATAGACAACATTCTCACAGAGGAGTTCCTGCAGGAACTCCGTGACGAATTGGAACGACTTATCGCTAATTATGTGCAACCAGACCATACCAGATATCACGGGCATCATATACAAGTTACAGGTGAAGACAATACGCTTATTCAGAAACTATTAGAATGGCACCCTACCCTTAATGCGTTAGAAGAAATGGGGTTTGGTGATTTCACAGTCGCCAGAGACATCACTATTCTAACCAAAGATCCAGGAGCACCTCCACTCTATTGGCATCAAGATTGGTACTTTTGGAATGATCCAATTAGCTGTGCACCTTGGCCTCAAGATATCTTTATGAAGTATTATCTTACTGATACAACACTAGAAAACGGCTGTTTAAAGGTTATTCCGAGCACACATCGCAAGCGCATTGATTTACACGATAAACTTCTCTATGCGAGCAAACAAGGTAATGTTTTACAGCCAGGATCAGAATCTAAGAAAAAATATTCTGTGATGTTCAGTGACCATCCAGACCAGGTGGATGTTTGTGTAAAAGCAGGTTCATTAGTGATGCGAGACGCACGCCTTCTGCATTCGGTGCGAAAAAACCATACGGACAGACGACGCACAATGCTTCTCGTATGGATTAGACGTCCAAACACTATTCCAGACTATTGGGATGACGAAATCCCAGAACCCGTTTTGAATCGAGATGAAAACGAGGACTATCCGAGTTCACAGATCCCCAATGAATTTTTAAAAGGCAACGAAAACCTGTGAAATCACCGGACCGTAAGTCTCACAGTTGTTTTAGAGTCCCAAGGCAGTTATAGTTCTACGGTGCGGAAAGCAGAAAACACGCAATGAAACCGACAATCACGATTTTTGGCACCGATCACTTGGCGAATTCGGAAATAGATGGTATATAGTAAAGCCCAAAAACAT
>JAKZUG010000253.1:0-3971 GCA_047516705.1 Candidatus Poribacteria bacterium
GGAGTTGAACCCGATTGAACGTCTCTGGCAAGATATCAAAGCCAAGTTATTTACCCAGACGTATAAAGCCTTGGAAGATATGCAAGCGAAAATTACGGAGATCCTTCTCCATTACTCGGATGCCGCGATTGCTAAACTTACCGGGTTCTCACATTTCATAAACGCTGCTAATGTAATATAAAATTTTAGAAATGGTATAAGTACTCAGTTTTCAGTTATCGGTTGTTGGTTATCAGCAATTAGTAAAGTGATAGCCACGGTTACAAACCCCGCCAGCGAAGACAAGGATACGACTAAAAAGTGGAAAACCGAGTGGCGCTGCCGATTACATACAAAAATTGACTTGACTTTTGCGCCCGTAACGATTATAATGTATCAGAATATATGCTTTTTATCAATCAACTTTTTATTGAAACAGCGCATCGCGACTCAGAAATCGCAAGGAGTCACGAAGCACAACTCAACCCTATAGAGTGATCTGCTTGCAAAACACATCGAAATGGAGGTAAAACCCAGCGTGCCCACATACGACTATAAATGTCTCGCGTGTGATGTCCGATTTGAGAAGTTTCAAGGCATCATGGCACCCGTAATTGAAGAATGTCCTGAGTGTGGTGGCAAAGTGAAACGGCTTATCGGAGCAGGTGCGGGGCTGATTTTCAAAGGATCCGGATTCTACATTACCGACTACCGAAGTGACGGCTACAAAGAATCAGCAAAGAAAGACAAAAACGCATCATCGGACAAAAACGCATCATCGGACAAAAGCACATCGTCAGACAAAGGCGAGAAAAAAGAGAAGAAAACCGATACAAGTAGCGAATCAAAGAGCAAGTCTACCAATTCGGACTAAACTAAACGAGTTATAGAGCGAGGTGTCCGTGCCTCGGTCCCGTTCCGCTTCTTATTGGGGGACTCTTTGCACAATCACAACCACCAGCATCATCACCACCACGACGAAACGCACGAGCATAGCCATCAGACACATCTGCAGAAGAAATTTAAGTTCGCTGTGCTTATCACATTTTGCGTCTTCGTTGGTGAACTCATCGGCGGTATCTGGTCAGGGAGCCTTGCGCTGCTAAGTGATGCGGTGCATGTGTTTTCGGATGCTGCCTCGCTCCTCATCAGTTGGTTGGCGATCTATCTCTCCACACGTCCTGCCACCTCTTCCCGGACTTACGGGTATCATCGCGCCGAGGTCTTCGCCGCCTTTGTGAACGGCGTATCGCTCGTCGCTATCTCCAGTTGGATTTTCTACGAGGCATATCAACGCTACACTGCACCGACGGAGATAAAAGTAACAGGGATGTTTATTGTAGCGTGTCTCGGCTTTGCAGGGAATCTGCTGATCTTATGGAAACTGCACGGTGAAAGTCACGGTAACCTCAACGTCCGAAGCGCGATGCTCCATGTAATAGGGGATACACTTTCCTCCGTCGCTGTTGTCGTCGGAGGCGTGATCATCTTTTGGACAGGGTGGTATCCTATTGATGCAATCCTGAGTTTCCTTATCGGTGGGATTATTCTCTTCGGGGCGGTGAATGTAACGAAAGAAGCGGTGCATATCCTACTTGAAAATTCACCGAAGAATGCAGACGCTGACACAGTCGCTACACACCTCTGCGGTTTAGAACCCGTCAAAGATGTTCACGATCTACACATCTGGTCACTATGTTCTAACTATTGTGCGCTGAGTGCACATGTCGTGGTTGACGAAGACACCACTTTAACTCCGGATCGGATTCTTGAACAGATTAACGGTGAATTGCAGGCACATTTCGGTATCAGCCATACGACCCTGCAGTTAGAACAGGTCGCGTGCGAACATGGCGGAAATCTCCTGTGCAACGCGCAACATTCGTAGCTTCCACCAATGCTTTAAGCATGCTCTGCTTTCAAACGATGTGCTTTCCGAATCAAGTCGGCATCCGTTGCAAACTTTTGTGTCGCTTTAACCAACCCATCTACGTGCGATACCATGTCCTTCTCCACCTGTACAATTCGGTCAATCAGATACGGTTGATCGCTCTGCTCAATCGCTTTTCTCATGATAGAGAGCAGGCACATATAGATAGCATCCGCCTCGCTTCCCTCAATTGCAATGGCAATTGCGAACGCCTCATCAAGTGAAATCTCACCACTGTTGACCTTCCGCTCGTGCGCATCCAGTGCGTCCGTAATTTGCTGAACCGGGATATCCGACAACTCCGTCACAGGTGAATCCACGCCGAAGGCATCAACGCATAAAGAACGCCCGAAATCCACAAGAATATAGTGTTGCCATTCTTCCGTGCTCATCTGTTCCCAAAATCGTGCGATCCGTTCATCAACGCTCCCTAAACGCAACGAGAGGGAGGCGTAGAGTTTTGCTTGCCGCAGTTCAATGTCTTGACAAAGATTAAAGAGCTCTCCTAATTTCAATCGCTTCTCCTCTTAAAGGTAGTAGACACACGCCGCTGTGCCGTAACGTAAAGTAGTAGGCACACGCCGTTGTGCCGTAACCTCCTCTAAATATGTAGTGGCAAAGTAATTGCCGTCCCCGACTGCATACTCCGTGTGACCGCCTCCGTAAATTCCATATACTTTACACCGGTGTCAAAGTCGGTGTGCGTGATTACCTCGTTACCACGGATAGCGTTCACAAATTCTTCCTCCACTCGCCAGCCGCCAACCTCTGCATCCGGAATATCAATCTCGGTCAGTTCCGCGTCATCTTTTTGTCCACCGTAGAGTTTATTCCCAGAAAACCGTAAAGTCCCGTTGCTCCCAAAGATATAAACTTCCGGCGCACCCGCCAATCCGGCAACAGTAGAAACCTGTATATGCAGCTGCGCGCCACATGCAAGGTCTCCAACGACATTAATATGTTCAGGAATCCGCACGGAACGCATCACACCGTCAGCATCCGGACGCATTTTGACGAATGTCTTGCCCATCGCCATAATCCGTGTCGCCTCTCCGACCCAACGTATCAACGCCTCGTACCAAATCCCCATGCTCATGATGTTAAGTCCACTGAGGTCAAAATCCTGTCGCCATTGGAGGGGGCCTTCGCTGTCCAGAAACGCACCGCCCGCGCGCGCGTCTATGGCAAGTACATCTCCGATATAGCCTTCTGCGATGAGTCGTTTTATCGTGTTGTCTACCCGGAGTGTCATTGGCGAAGGGACAATCTGTGCGATGAGATGTGTTTTCTGACGCGATGCCGTGCGCATAATATGTGCTTCTCTGGCGTTCATCGCCATCCGTGCCTCACACATCACGTGCTTATCTGCCCGAAGTGCTGCCACCGTGGCGCGGCAGTGCATATAGGGCCATGTCCCTATCACGATCGCATTCGTATCTGGATCGGCGATTGCCTCTTGCCAATTGCCGTAGGTTTTCGGGATGCCGAACTCGTCAGCCACCCGTTGTGAGGACTCCTGACTCCGATTGCAGACCCCGACAATCTCAACACCTTCAATCGCTTGCAGTCCGGGAATATGCCGTGATCTCGTATTCCCACCTGCTCCGATAATACCGACTTTAACTGTTTGTTGTGCCACTAATTTTGCTCCTTCCTATTGTTATGTTGCGCTATCCATCTTAGCAGAAGTTTAGCAGAAATGTCAAGAAATTTTCAGTTTTCCTTTCAGGCTTCGTTTGACATTCATAGAGAAGTGTAGTATAATAGAAATATGTATTGACGCGATAGAAGCGGAGCAGAGGCAGCAAGCACGCATCTGTGCATCTGCTTATCATAGATACACCATCGTGGTCCGGCAGAAGTGATCGTAGCCGCATGCAGTCTTAATATTAATAGTACGGAAGAAGGGAAATATTATGCAAGGTCATATCCCTCATACATTAGCAGAACGGATCGTCTGTGACGAGAATATTCTCACAGGAAAACCTGTGATTAAAGGCACACGATTAGCCGTTGAATTCATCATTGGTTTGTTAGGACACGGTTGGACTGAGGCAGAAAT
>JAKZUG010000254.1:0-15706 GCA_047516705.1 Candidatus Poribacteria bacterium
TGACTCGCATCAACATTCAGGCGCAATTCCGTGCTATTGAGTATCAACGGTTTTGTCAGCACATATCCCTCCGTTTCACCCGCTTCAAGTGAGACAAACCCGTCACGTCGTAAGGTCGCTAAACCGATCATGGACTTGTGCTTACGCTCAACTTGCTTGAGCTTCCTGCCGGTGTGGGGTCCGTTCACGCCACCGTAATAGAAATAGATCTGGTCGTTGTACGTGACGAAATTCTGACTGATCCGCGCCATGCCGTCTTCCCAACTCCCCGGCTCCCCAAGCGTTAGAAATGTCTGACGATCCAAAACGCGTTGCCAGTTGATTCCATCACGGCTCATCGCGAGTGATGTATCGATAGTGCCATCAACACCTTCGCGGTAGACCCATATCATGCCGAGATAGATGCCTTCATAGAGATTAATCGGCATGCCGTAAATCTGTGTGCCTTCTTCATCTACCGTATCGCATTCAAAGACGCGTTCGGGTTGACTGAAATGAATCGCGTCAGGACTTTCGGCACGAGCGGTTTTGCGTCCGCCTGCCCCGAATCGCCCAAACACAACGTACTTCTGTATCTTTGGATCCCACACCAAGGATTGGTTTGTGTCGCTATCAAGCGGAATGACGGGATTGGCTTCGCAGTTTGTCCAGTGAACACCATCCGGTGAAAACGACATCCACATACCATCTCCTTCACCGCGTCCCCAGATTGTGCGTCCATCATGCTGAACAAAGGTATCAATCCCACCGTGCTCCCAGTAAAATCCCTTGTAACGACGAGCAGGGTCGGTCTCATGTTCATCATAGATGATAGCGATACCTTCACAGTTTGTGCGTCCAATGTCAATAAGATTGTTGGCTGTGCTTCCTTCAAAATCGACTTGATTTAGGATAGGTTTCTCCCAGTGCACGCCATCGGTTGAAGTCGCATAACCGAGGAGGGTTATGTTGCCGAGTGCGTTTCGTTGACGGACTTGTACCATGCCGTCCACGTAAGGTCCTGTGAGATACCACATTTTGAAGAGCGAATCCTGCGGGTCGTAGAGCACAGTGCCGTAGAGAGATGCGACGCTTTCCCATGGATTCTCGCCGCGTAAAACAGGGTTATCGGGATGCCGTTGGGGTTGGTGCAGCCGTCGATACAACCCTTCGATTCGGGTGATGTGATGCAGGTCAAGGAAAAGATAGCGGTGTTCCATGTGTTGACCCCGTAGAAATTCCGTGCTTTTTGTACCGATATACTATCACAGATATGAATGCAAGTCAATCATGACGGACGCATTCTCAGGGCTATTTAATTTTGGGATTTTTGTCCAGTGTAATCGAAAAATCGCGACCGGGAGGTCGCTCCTACATCTGTTCTTGTTAGTATTAGGCTTAGCACGTGGGTTACAGCATACGTATATCTTCAAATAAAGCCAACTGTTGACGGTAACCAGTCGGGAGGGACCGGACTTCTTGATAACCCTTAAAGAAAATTGTCTGTTCATCCTCACTGAGATGGCGTGAAACAGTCAGAATATCTGAGATGTAATAACCAAATCCGAACTGGACCACGCCAATTGGGCAGGGTTGTCCCTCCTCAATAACTATATTATGTGGTTCCAGATCCAAATGAATCAGTCCAAAAACGTCTTGTCCTTCACCCTGTTCTATAACAAACCGTGAGAAGCGCGAAGAAAGAGAAGAAAGTTTTGCAAATTCCTCTGACGAATAGTCCATATCCATTCCAAGTGCTGCTTCGACTTTCGAGGTAGCCCAGTCTATGTCGTACCGAGGACGGGTGAACCAGTGTGGCAATTCTAACATTTGCGACACATAGTGCATGCGACCCACCATGGTACCAAGACTCCGAATCAATTCTGACGTTTTTTCTGCTGCAGAGAGGGTGTTAAGCGTCTCGCCAGGAATCCAATCGTATGCAGTCGCATAGCGCGAAGGTAGGTCATTTGGGGCGATACATTGAATCATTTTCCCATCACGTCCAGCCACAGGGGAGAGGGTTCTGATTCGCCCCTTGTTCCAAAGAGCCTTTAACCAATAGATTTCAGATCGAATTTTATGGACAGAAGTTCCGGCCCGATGGATTCTCAGTGTGAATCGCGCTCCCTCGCTATCCAAAAAAACAATCTGTTAGCAGTATCAAATCCACCACCACTGATTCGGAACGAAACGTTATTCAATTCATACAACATAACAGCCGCTTTTGCATAATGCGAATCGGTGGCAACGTATTGTAACCCACTTCTGTCATAAACTATCAAATAGCCGTTGTCACAAGCACGTTGTGTTGATTCGGATATAAACGTTCGTTGTTCATCATCGAGTGAATCCAAGAAGGCAAGGATACTGGGATCAATATGGGGGTGCCGGTCAGAAATTGCTTCAAGCCAATACTGTCTACATTTATCATGACAATCGATTCGGTAGACGGGTAGGGAAGGATCGCGATACCAATCCGGTGAATTTTCGATAGCGTATTCAACCTGAGTACCACAAAATGGACACGACATTTTCTCCGCCATAGTGACGTTCCTCCTGTTCACGTTGATTTTGTATGAAGGGACAAGCTGGATTCGTCCGTAAAATATGATAGAAGGTCGATCCTCAGGATCCTTGTTTCAATCGCGGTTCAGCCAATCGGAAGGTTAGCAAAAATCCCACCAAAACCAGGACACCGCATCCGATAAACACCGGTTCAAAGGCAAATTTCTCAATTAGCATTCCAATCAAAGGCGAAACGAACAAGGGGATTGCCTGAAAAAGACTCATCACTCCGAGATATTGCGGGTGTTTCTCCTGTGGTGCAATTTCAAGGGTGTAGTTTGTGACGATGCGGGCTGACACCGGTGTGAATCCCATAAGGGCAAAGATAATCCAATAAAACTGAGCACCAGAAGGCATTCGACTAATGCCAACCGCCAATAGTGGCATAAAAGCACTGATTAATATCAGAATACGCAAGACAAATCGGTTTCCTGAACGGTCTGCGATGTTGCCCATGATACCGGCACCGATAGCATTGGATGCATTCTGTGCAACTATCAGCGTGACGAAACCAGAGGAGGCGAGTCCTAACGTCCGCTTTCCGAAAACCGTATAGTGTGGAAAAAGGGGCCAGATCGAATAAAATAGCAGGATAACGATTGCAAATCGCCGAAAATTTCTATCATACCGCAACGATAGGAGTGCGTCGCCAAGAAATTTGAAGAAAGGTGCGGTGCTTTGTGGCGGTGAAAGGGGCTCTTTAAACCAGAAACTGACTGCCGCTGCGACACCAAAGAAAACAGCCGTTGCACCAAAGAGCATCTCATAACGCGGCGTGCTCCCAGAAAGCCAACGTGGGAGAAAATAAAAAGCGACTCCGATCGCAAGTGTACAACCGATGATATTGGAATAGGCGAGTAGCCTGCCCCGTTTTTCGGGACTGATAAGTTTCCCTTGTAGCGTTCCGTTCGCCAGATGATGGCAACCGACCGCGAGCCAGTGCAGGGTACATAACGCAAGAAAAACAGCAACGATGACATTCCCTGACCAGCGTGTTAGGCTTAATGTCCCAGACAATACAAACCACGGAATCGCGAAACCGAATCCTGTGAGAATAAAGAATGCTTGTTTTTTCGGCATTCGCGCGACACGTTGCGCGACCAGAAACTGGGGCAGACTCTGTCCGATTCGTAGAATGAGCGGTAGGAACCCGCGGATGGTTCCAGACGAGGTATAGACATCAATAAACGCTGGAATGACCACAGACTCGGCTTTGAACATCCAACCGAGACGCATCAGGATTTGGTTCAGACCGAATACAATTAAATTGCGTTTTTCATCCGGATAAGACTCTTTCAAGCGGACGTTCGTCTGATCTGATGCGTTTTTATCCATTGAAATTCCATTCGTCTATTATGGTAAAGCCCACAATTACCTATACACGTAAGGAAAGCGGGGTTACAAACCCCGCCAGCGAGAACGGTGTTCTAAGAAAAACGGGGTTACAAACCCCGCCAGCGAAGGAGGGTATTTCAGCATCGGATTTACGGTGTCAGTGCCCCTTCTTGGAGTCGTTGCGCGCCGTATTTTTCCAAATCCGCTCGTTCATCCGGTGTCAAGGTCTCTCGCTCGGAGAGTGCTTCTGCGACCCGATGGAAGCGTTCAACGTCTCTGAGTCCGCAAATCGTTAAACCAACACTCTTATGGCTGAGCACATAGCGGTAGAATTGCTCTGGAGCTGGCTCGTCTGCGTCAGCAAAGAGTCTGTCATTACGTGAAGCGTTCATAATGACGACACCGGTATTGTGTTCGTCGGCTGCCGGGAAAACAGTATCTTCTGGTGTCTTCATCGCACAATTATACCAACAGAGGACGGTATCAAAAAACCCCGTTGCGACAGCGTGCTGAATTTGCTCCCAATCGTGTCCGGTAACGCCGATGAAGCGAATAAGCCCTTCATCTCGTGCTTTCTGTGCCATTTCCAATGCGCCGTCGGGTGCCAATGCTTGGTCGCGTTCCTCTTGCGTGTTCAGGTGATGCAGTTGGTAAATGTCAATGTAATCAACGCCAAGCACGCGTAGCGATGTTTCCAGTTCTGTCCGTGCGCTTTCTGCATCGCGCTTAGCGGTTTTCGTCGCAAGAATCAGTCTATCGCGTTGCCCTTTTATGGCATCCCCAATGACTTTTTCGTCTTCACCATCTCTGTATACCCGCGCTGTATCAATATAGTTAACACCGGCATCAATTGCCCTGCGGTAACCGTCAACGGATTCACAATACGCGCCCCCGATACCGAGTCGAGTAACTATCAACCCTGTGCGACCTAAAACTGTTTTTGGAATCTCATAAGCCATGATGTTTACCTCACAAATCGCCGTTTAACGCTTTAATTCAACAAATCTGATAGGAGGAGTATATGCTATTTTGATGTAAGCGTCAATCTTTTTAAAACGCGGGTGCCATTTCCCACGCCTGAATGGATCGGAAATGCGTATGCCCACCACGACTCAACAACCTCACACCGGTGCTATCGGCTCGTGTCGGATAGACCCGCTGTGTAATGCACTGTCTACCGTTAGCGAACACCTCAACCACAGACTTATCAACATAGATACGGAGCTGAAGTGTTTCGTTATTCCTTAGTGTGAATGGCGCGGACTCTGCCTCAACAAGTCGCTCTGACTCCGGTAACCTTGCATTACCACTTGAACTCCGGTAGCGCGGGTATTGAATAACTTCGTTTAAGGTAGAACGACTGATGTCGATTTTTAAAGTTCCTTCCGCTGGAACATACAGAATCTCGGTTCGTTCAACTTGATCCGGCGAGCAGAGTACTTGAACGCCAACTTCGGTTGCATCGCCGGGATCAATTTCGACAACCAACTCAAGGCAGTTCCCTTGAATATCCTCTAAGTTCATCTCGTCATCAGCGTTTAGGGTGATATTCTTGCGCGCTTTCGGGTTCATCCGCAGGCATGCCAACTCTGGCACGGGTTCAATCTGCAAAGTCCCATCGGTTGCGAGGGAAAGGATTCGTGGCACTGTCATAACGCCTGACCAACCGGAAGCACGTTCCTGATCGGCCCCGCGAATTTCGCGAATCCAATCGAAAAAGATGCGGCGACCTTGTCCGTCTAACAGTGAGCGCGGACCACCGAGCAGTCCACCCTCCCAACTCATCCGGCCGTAGGTTTCAACATGATACTGCTCGTCTTCAAATCTGCCGAGGTAATACTGCGTGCCCTGCCAATGGCTACAGAACAGCAACATGTGCTTATCACCCAACGGATAGAAATCGGGGACGGCACAGTCCTCAGCCTCGTCTGTCCACTCGCGCCGCGATTGATAAAAGGAGCGCACGAATTTCCAGTCTACAAGATCAGACGATTTAAATAGAGCCGTTCCATCCCTACTTTGTCCGGGTATTGTGTTCCCGATGAGCGCGTAATAGGTATCACCTTCTACCCAAGCACACGGATCATACACAATATATTCCCCATGTCCTTTCTCACCCGGTGCCGGCACTGGAATCACCGGATTGGCGGGATGCTTGTCCCACGTAATGAGCAAGTCATCATCACTTGTTGCGATACAAGTTCCTTCAGGAACGCCATGGTAGATAAACGTCGGGATGCCCTCATGATTCACGAAGGCACCACCGCTAAAGCAGCCGCCGCGGTCTGGCCCGTTAAGATCGGGTGTTAAAGCGATTGGGTGATGTACCCAGTGTACCAGATCAACACTCGATGCGTGTCCCCATTGCATCCATTTCCAATAGCCACCTTCAGGATTATGTTGGTAGAAAATATGGTGTCGCCCTTTCCAAAAGATCGAACCGTTGATGTCGTTCATCCAGCCGAATGGGGGGGTGAAGTGATAGCGTGGTCGATAAGGATCGTCTTCAAACATCGTGCCGAGCTCTCGTGTGGCATGAATAAGTGCTTCCGTTTTTTCGATGGCTGTGTTCATAGATCTATTGTTCCTTAAGGAGAATTGAATAGTTCATCGCTGTGATGCCCAAGTAAATGTCTGTAGGGGCGACCCTTGTGGTTGCCCATAAAATTTATAGGGGCTTGTAGTTGCTCGTAGTTGTCCATAAATCTGTAGAGGTGCCCTTTGTGGTTGCTATTATGGTTTGTTTGGAAAATCTAAAGTGGTTCCTCTACGTTTCCGTTTTGTTGGCGAGTGGATTTTCTTTATCAAATGCCCACTGCCCTGGGTTGTTAATAATATATTGGCGGATATCCCTCAGGGAGTCGTCATGTCGGATGATATGTTCATAGTAATTTCGCTGCCACAATCGTCGGTGGAACGGTATCCATTTCATCACCTTTACGCCGCGTGTATATTCTACGGTAGTCAAAGATTTGTACGCGCCGATGATGTCGCCTAAGGTGGTTTGAGCGAGTTGGGCACCCACAAGTTGGGCACCCACAAGGGGTGCCCCTACAGACCCGTCTTGCGCGCGTCGGTTGATTATGATGATACCGTGCAAATGGTTGGGCATGACCACGAATGTATCAATCGTAATCGATGGAAATCGATTGGGCAACGCCTCCCAAACCCCTCGCACCATCTCGCCTGCTTCGTTCAATTGCATCTCCGTACCGGCTACTTCACCGAACAAACACAATCGGTTCTGAAGAACAATGGTCACGAAATAAGCTCCTGCTTGTGTATAGTCGTACCCTTTTAGACGTAGCGACTGGCGGTGATGGTTGTCTTGATTGTATGCCACTGTCATGCCCCTTTCTTGTATACGCAATGCCTGTAGGGGCGACCCTTGTGGTTGCCCGTAAATATCGGCTGTGGTTGCCCACAAAATCTGTAGGAGCGACCTTGTGGTTGTCTGTAAATATTTAGCGTACCAAATCAGTTGGTGAACCAGAAGGCGTAAAGTTCTGCCCGGAGTACGGAAAAGCGAAGGCGCACGGTTGTGCCGCGCAGTTCAGCAAGGTCAACCTTCTCCTTCCAGCGCATCGGTTCGTCAATACTATCGACCATCGCTGCGATACTTTCGTCCAGGGTGTACCCCGGAAGAGGCTGTCCATCATCGGCATTGAGAACCTCTACCTTAACTCGACCGCGCCAAGAATCCACGTTAACGCGCAGTTCTCTGCCTTCTACAACTATCGGCTTGGTCAACACCGAGCCCCATTCGATGCCACCCTTGAGCGACACAAAACCGTCAACGCGAAGTTTTGCGAGTGACATGGCGTAGTTATCAAGGTATTTTCTGTTCATTACGTCCACCAGAGGTTGGCTGCGGTGACGAACCCCAAGATAGTAGAACCACAATTCATCGTTGCGCCTGATCGGTCCGTTGACGACTGAGATCTGTCCTGTATCGTAGGCACTACCATTCCCTATAGGTGATAACTCAATAAATGGCGTGCGGTTCGCGACCCGCTCCCACTGTCGCAGATCTCGACTCGAAGCCAGTTCCACCGACTTACGACTGTCCACGTTTTCGTACAGTGGTGGGTGCTTTCCGGTCCAGTGATGCATCACAGGTAGCCCCAGATACAACCCCTCATAACGAAACACGGGAAAATTGTAAACGTCGGTACGCCATTCCTCAGGTCGGTTGTATATTGGGGTAAGATAATCGGGATCCTCAATGAATTTTCGTAACCGATCTTCCCCATTTTCCTGATCGATCTGGTCGGCGTGAAAAATCAGTTCTATCCGGCTCCAGTTCTCAAAGTCCTCACTGGTACTCAGACAGAAACTACGTCCGTAAGGTGACCTCCCATCGGGTCCGCTGTGCTTGACGGTGGCGATAAATAGCCCACTCTCTGTGTCATGAGTGAAGTGTGCCTCGTCCGAACTTGGAACAGGTGGCACATCAAGGTATGTCCAATGAAGACAGTCTGGGGAGATTGCGGGTGTCAGTCCACCCCCTTTCCGCCATCCCATTCCCTTGTAGCGACGCTGTTCATCAGGGTCGCGGTCATCGTAGATCGGTCCGAGCGGTACGCCTGTAGGTAAGATATTGTTCTCTGTGCCAATCGCGGTTCCTCGCCATGTGAGGGCATCATAATCGTGAAGCCCCAAAGCCGGCTTCTCCCAATTCACACTATCTTCCGAGGTTGCATAACAGATAAAACTTTGCCCGCCAATTGGGGCACCGGTCACGTCAAGCTTGACCTCTGGGCTATCTGACTCTGCGCTGGCGTAGTAGAGCGTCTTGAAAACCGCTTCATCCGGAACCCAAGCCGGGGTTGTCCACATCATAATACCGCAGTTCTCCCAACGATGTTCGGGTCGAAGCACGACGTTCTTGTCGAACTTTTGCAGTGGATGTAGTTTCCGAGCAAGGTTGTTGATTTCCTCAACAACATGGTCATCAATGAATAATCCTTTCATTTGGGATCCTTGTATCAGATAGCATAGATTATAGCGAAGTCTATAATTATTTATTCACCGAAACATTGGCGGGGTTACAAACCCCGCCAGCGAAGGAAGGGGTTTGCGGGACTACTGTTCACTGAAATGTCCACGTATTTTCGGGCTTCACTATAAACAACGGACGGACTATAGTTGATTGAATGCCTCTGGCTATATCCATCTTCAATCATCAATGTTAATGGTGATTCCATTATGTTCCCAAAATTGCAAAAGCAGAAATTCATCAAGCGACCCAACCTTAAGTTATCCAAAAGAGGTAGACTAATACAAGTACTATCCACGCCCAAGCAACCGTTTTCATCACGATGCTTTTCCGCCCTTTCATCGTGATATAATAGGCAATGTGGTTGAATAGCAGCATCAACGTGATCATGGGGAGGCCGTATTGGTCATAACCAAAATTGCGAAACTTGAAGAGGATAAATAGGTTGTAGACAAGCAAACAAAGAATGAATGCAAGGAAACCGTATTTCCAGAGATAACTTGATGTAAACCGAGTCACACTTGATGTAAACCGAGTCACAACGGATACCTCTATTGAATCTTCAGGGGTGTTTGGAGACATTTCGCGAAGTGTTTGTTGCCGTTCCTTTTCTTCTTCAATTTTCGTCTCAAGTCCGTGTTTTTCAGAATGGGTTAAGTGTCTCATAAAACATTACCATCCTTTCGCCGATTTGAGGGCATAACAATGGTTAAACACTTTTATGACTTTATTGGCTCTTATGTTTACCTCACAAAGTGTCGCTTCACGCTAATCCACTAAGAAACCGGAACTCCTAACTACCCAGAAAATGTAAGCAAATACGAATGCTATCCATATAAATGTAACGGTTTTCATCACATGGCTTTTCCAACCTGTGTTCGTGAAGGTAAAAGCAATATGATTGAACAGTAGCATCAACGCAACCGCAAGGTTGAGCTTGACGACGTACTTGTTAGATTCTGAATTCCCTGACATGAGAAAAAGAAATACGTTCAAAACAAGCAGACAAAGAATAAATCCAAGAACACTATATTTTCAAAGATTGCTTGGTGTAAATTTGTTTTCTGTCGATGTAGTAGGGGTGTTCGGATTCATTTCCTGAAGTACCTGTTGGCGTTCTTGTTTGTCTTTAATTTTTGTCTCAAGCTCCTGCTTTTCAGTGTCGGATAACTGCTTCATGAAACACGACCTCTTTTGCTAATCTTGCTAAAATTAGGTGTCAATCTCCGCGATTCTACTCCTGTATGTGCCCCAAACAGGATAAAACATCATGTAGGCTTGAGACTGCGTAGTCTGGTCGTTCGTCTGCTATTTTCGGTATCAGTCCTTCTGATTTTCGGTTGATGAAGACGCTTGTCATGCCTGCACGATTGGCACCAACGATGTCGTTTTGAATGGTATCACCGACGTACACTGCCTCTTTCGGTAAAACATCAGCACGCTCACAAGCCACGTTGAAGATTTCGATGTTCGGTTTTCTAACACCGATTTCACCGGAAATTGTCAACGACTGAATACGTTCACTGAGTCCAAGGTGTTGGACTTTAGAAAGTTGACTGTCAGTATGCGCATCGTGCGCGCCATTCGTAATGATACCGACATGGTATGCGTGCAACTCCTCAAGCACTGCTACATCTTCGTAAAGATGTAAACTTGTAAGGTAACGCGAACAGAAAAAGTCGCTTAGTTCTTCTGTGATTTCACCTGTGGGCAAATCCAGTTCTTTGAATAAACATTGGAAACGCGAGTCTCTCACTTCCGCCATGGAAAGTTTCCCCGCATTGAGTTGCTGAAAGAGTTTCTGGTGAACTGTTGTCCATGCCTGTTTAAGAGCTGTTTCCGAAACATTCGGCTCACGCTTACAGAAAAGCTGAAATGTTTCTCTTTGCGCGATGCCCCATGCTGTATCGGAATCACAGAGCGTGCCATCAAGGTCAAAGAATACTGCTTTAATCATTTCCCTAAAATATCCAAAAAAAGTAAACCAATCCAAATGCTATCCAAATCCATGCGACCGTTTTCATCACGATGCTTTTCCATCCTTTTGTTGTGAAGTAATAAGCAGTGTGGTTGAATAGCAGTATCAACCCGATCACGGGACCGCCGTATTGGTCATATCTAAAATTGCGCGATCTTAGCAGATTCATCACGTTAAAAGCAAGTAGACAAAGAATGATGCCGAGGAAACCGTATTTCCAGAGTTGCCTTGGCATAAACTTCCGGACAATCCCTGTTTTTGCTGATGCCGCTTCAAAAGTTTCGGGTAGGTCCGGATTCGATTCTCGAAGTGCTTGCTGGCGTTCCTTTTCTTTTTGAATTTTCGTCTCAAGCTCTTGTTTTTCAGTGTCGGTTAATTGCTTCACGAAAATTACCTTCTTTCCGGCGATTTAAGAGGTATTACAAAGGCTAAACACTTTTCATCACGTTTCATTAGTTCTACAGCGAACCCCATAGAGAGTTTGGACTGATGGTTTTCAAGGTGATTAGCACCTGTAATCACCATCACTTTGCCCCTTAACTGCTGGTCAATCATCATGTTCCGTATCGCCTTCCAGGAATTCGAGCAGAATTTTCTCGCTGATCACCTCTGATGCACCATGTCCCTCGTTGACGACCTTGTAGTGAATCACGTCCCCGTTGAGGTAGCTGAAGATTTCCAACTTGCCATCAATTCTGGTAGGTCTGGACAACTTCTCTCTGTCGTACCCCATCTGCCTCGCCCACAGAAAAATCGATTCTTCGGCATCAACAAAACCCAACTTGCCGCCCTTAGCAGGAATGTGTTTTGAAGGACCGCCGCGATAAGGAACCAGATCGTTGGTGGTGCCCGAAATATTCATTAGACGTTTACCGGGTATCGGTGTAGCTACAACTTGATAATTGTTGTCAGCACCCTTGGCTTTGAAATTCTCCCCGTCGTGTTGATAGACATTCAAAGGACTGACTGCGCTCACATAATTCCGAAGGTTCGGTAGCTTGCTTTCGATCGCCAACTGGTTCACCAAAGCAGCACCATTTGAATTCCCCATGATGCTGAAATTGTCGTTCTGAATGTTGTCGTATGTGGATAGTTTCTTAACGATCGCTTCGATGAATCCGAGATCGTCTGCCTGGGAACGCTCCGACACGATGTTCCAACTCGCCTTGTAGCCGTTGGCAAACACCATGACGTACCGGTCCGCCATCGTGGTGTACCGCCTCGTGAATGCATTCATCGCACCCTTCGCATTTCCACCATTGCCATGCAAAAAAATAAAAACCGGTAGTTTTTGCTGATCTGGACGTTCAGGGACGCTGACATAATAGAGTCGCTTGAACATTGTCTCCTGCGACCACGACTGCGTGATATGATATGATATGATCCAGACTTTAGTTGCGCTGATGCATCCACAAGCGGAACGTCACCAGTCGTCAAGACAGTGGTCAATATCAACATGAGGCTCTTCACTCTATTTTTTCCAATCGACACTATTGCCATTGTGTTGGTTTGAGCGGCATTACAAAAGCCAAACACTATTCATCACGTTCCATAGGCTCAACAGTAAACCCCATAGAGAGTTTGAGATGATGGTTTTCAGGGTGATTCTCGCCACTGACGGATCGCACTTGGTAGCAGTCAAACAACTTCGCTTGCTTGAGGGTATACTCTTGAAGTACGGTGCCGATGCCTTGCCGTCGGTATCCGTCTTTCACGCCAAAGGCAAGGATTTTCGCCTCTTTTAGCGTTTTTCCATCTATCTGAATAGGCGGATGATCACGGTCATGGGGTCCGATGTCCCACACCACAAACATGAGGAATCCAACGATAATTCCATCTTGCTTTGCCGCCAGAAAATAGCGTGAAAATTGTTAAAAATACGGATTAAATGCCCAGTCTGCTTGATGGACGTCGTTGACGAGTGCGACGAATTTCTGCCAATCGGGATGGTCGGGTGTGAGTTCTTCAATGGAAAGGCGTGATTGCTTGTTCATTGTGTATTTTGTGTTTTTTAAAAAGGCGAGGTTAGAAACCTCGCCAGCCAAAGACAATAGATAACTAAGCACCACGTCCGAACCGTAGTGCGCTGAGACGAATGTGCTTAATGGCGATAATTCTCACCAATTAAATTATTGGCAGCACGAACAGGTCGGAAAAGGGTCTGCCGTTTGGCAGGCATCTCTTCAAGCAACTTCGGATTCGGATCCCAATCGTGCCACTTACTATTGACGGTGTTGTAGCAACTGAAAATAGCGAGGCGGTCGTTTTCTTCATTCGTCCAAGTGTGCGTGCTATGTGTCAATGCCTCCGTGAAAAAGAGGAGCGAACCGGCAGGACACTCATACGTATCCCAGATAGGCGAATCTTGACTTCGGATTGTTTCGGGTGCTGTGTAGACCGCCTTATGGCTCGCTGTAATAAATAGCGTGCCACCCTGCCGATATTTGACAGGATTCAGTTCCCAAACGATGCGGGTTAGCCCGCTATAGCCTCTGCCGGGGATGCAGCGATAGAGATGCGAATCACCGGGGAAGCGGAGCATGCCGTTTCCGTTATGCGGTCCGAAGTTTCCATCGCCGACAGTGCGGGAGAACAGGCTACACGATTCCATTCGGAACCCATAGCATTCTTGACTTGATAACGCCGGGTGTGCGAGAAACTCGTTGAGAAAACCGACAACATTCGGATGGTCGGCGAGGCGTTGCATGGGACCACCGAGAGGCGAACGCTCATGCTCTGGAATGGACGCAGGTTCGTGTCGGAACTTATACCCGAACTCTTGCATCTCCGCGAGCTCATCGCCGGACAACACACCGGGTACTAAGAGCCAGCCTCGCATGTCAAAGAGGTACTTCTGTTCCTGCGTCGGTGGAACAACAGGTGTGCCGTCGGAGGTGGTTTCCGTAAGTTGGGCATTATCAATGTCAAGTGCTGCCCCGAGGTTTTTATCAACAATAAAAGGTTTTGTGTGATTCGTGGCTTGTGTCATAAGAGAATCCTCTTGTTCGTAGAGAAGTGTTAACTGAAAGGGTGTAAGAAAGAGATTTTGTCCTATGCGGCTTTGGCGCGTTTGAGCGCATCCTCAGAAACGCTTAAGGTCTTGGCAATATCCTCATCAGTATGAGACATGGACATGAACCAAATATGTCCCTCTGGTAGGTATAAACCGCCATCCAAGGTTGCTTCATAGAAGGTTTTGTGGAACCGCTGTTGTTTTTCGTCATCGCTATCTGTACTCAAACCGAAGTAGGGCATGGGTCCAATACCGCCGATGCGGGCATTGTCGATACCGAGGCGTGCCGTCATCTCTCTGTAGCCGTCTAACAACTTCTGTCCCTGTTTCCACATAAAGGCAACACCGTCCTTCGCTTCAAGTTCTTGAATGGTAGCGATTGCAGCGGCGACGAGTGATACCTCTCCGTGGAAAGTAGCGGCAACCCAGACATCACCGACCTCATCCATGATTTCTTCTTTTCCGACGACAACAGCAGTCGCAAAGCCGTTCGCGAGTGCTTTGCCGAAGACAGACATGTCGGGTGTGACCCCGAAATATTCTTGTGCGCCACCCAATGCGTATCGGAACCCGGTTTTAACCTCGTCGAAAATCATCAGTGCGCCGTTGGCATTGACGAGTGATTTTGCTGCTTCAAGATACCCATCTTCGGGTAGGTCATGTCCAGAAGGTTCCATAATCAAGCAGGCGATCTCCTCAGGATGCGCTTTAAAGAGATCTGCGAGTGCTTCAAGATCGTTGAAACCGACACTGAGCGTAGAAGTGGCGGCACTTGTTAGGTGTCCGCGTGCATGGCTACACCAATCGTGCCATCCGTGATAGCCGCATCGAATGATTTTTTCTCTATCGGTATACGCGCGAGCAAACTTAATTGCACCCGTTGTCGCATCCGAGCCGCCGACAAAGTAGGCAACTCTATCAGCCGATGGGATAATCTGAACCAACTTTTCAGCAAGTTCTACCTCAAGTGTATGCCCGAAATTATAGACATTGCCGCGTTCAACAAGGTATTTCGTGACTGTGTCAATAACGGCAGGATAGGCGTGCCCAAGTATCATGGGACCGTATCCCATTAGATAATCGATATAGTCGTTGCCATCGGCATCCCAAAAATGCGCACCTTTTCCACCTGCAATCATAACAGGTCTCGGTGGTTGGCTCTGTTTATGGGGTTGTCCACCGCCGACTAATGATGCTTTCGCGCGTTCCTTCCACGCGAGTGATTTTTCAAAACTCCGTCCCATCCAGAAACCTCCAATTTCGGTATACAATGCGTTAAGATCCGCCTCAACTTTAATTATTTTAACACAATTATGGATTTGATGGGAGAATTTCTTGAAAAATAGTGCGATTTTATGCAATAATAAGACAACTTAGATTATTGCGGATAGGATCTATAGCAAACTTCGGAAAAAGAGGAAGGAACAAAAAATGGCAGTACACCTCTTGAACGATGCGCAGATGCGGCATTTCATCGTGAACGGTTTCGTGACCGTTACAACCGAGCTGCCCGCGCAATTTCACGATGCGGTCTATGAAAAGACGGTAAGTGTTTTTGATAAGGAAGGGAATCCGGGTAATAATCTTTTGCCGCGGATACCAGAAATTCAGAGAATTTTTGACGACCCAAACGTTAGCGGTACCTTGACAAGTCTGCTTGGTGCGGACTACTATATGCAGCCTCACCGCCACCCGCACTATAATCCGCCCGGGAGTGGCGGGCAAGGGCTGCACCAAGATGGCGGGAAACGGTGGTCTCACCATACGCGCAGGCTGCTGGTCTTCTATTACCCACAAGACACACCCGTTGAACTCGGTCCGACCGGTGTGGTAC
>JAKZUG010000255.1:0-5809 GCA_047516705.1 Candidatus Poribacteria bacterium
CGACGCATCTTCTTCGGTTGGATACGCGAAGCGCGTCCTTGGGAGAAACACGGGTGGGCTTCTGTGATGACACTGCCGAGGCTACTGTCCTTAAGTAAAGATGGAGGTCTTTGCATTGAACCCGTTCCAGAACTCAAGAAACTCCGCACCAATCACTACCACCAAGAAGCAATTCAGATTACGACTGATATGGAACTCAGTATTGAAGCGGTGAGCGGCGATTGTCTTGAACTGCGGTTGGAAATTGATCCGCGAGACGCGACAGAATTTGGCGTAAAGGTACGCCGGTCACCGGACGGAGAAGAGGAAACCGTTATTGCTTGTTTACCAACTGCCGAGTTGCTCAAAATTGATCTTGTGAAATCAACTTTAGATGATACGGTGAGATATCCGCGTCTCACCCCCCAAGACGAAGATGGCGGAAAACGCTGGACGAGTTCGCAAGAGGCACCCTTCAAATTAGTTGGAGGGGAACCACTGAAACTCCATATCTTCTTAGACAAGTCTGTAATGGAAGTTTTTGTTAACAGGCGACTGTGTCTCACCCAGCGTATCTATCCGACGCGTGTGGACAGCCTCGGCATCTCAATCTTCGCACGCGGTGGTGAGGCAATTTTAAACGGTTTGGAAGCGTGGACAATAACACCAACTGTAACGTGATTGTGCCAACATTTTTCAGGAACTGAACTATAGGAGAACCATGGAATCTCAACAACTCCCCACAATCGGTTTTATTGGACTCGGAAATATGGGCGGACGGATGGCGAAGAATCTTCACAACGCCGGGTATCCGCTCATCGGATATGACATTGATGCCGCAAAATGCGCGGCACTCGCTGCGATAGGCGCGACCACGGGTAAGGATACTGCCGAAGTCGTCAAAAAGAGCGATGTTGTCATGACCAGTTTGCGGTCTTCTGATGTTTTTTGCAGCGTTGCAGAGCAATCCTTCCTACCGAACGCAGACAACGGAAAAATTTTCATTGACTTAGGCACAACAGAAGTCGAAAAGACACGGGACTTGGCGGCAGCACTTACCGAAAAGGGAGCTACACTGATAGATGCCCCCGTGAGTGGAGGACCGCACGGGTCCGAGACAGGAACGCTCCGTATTTTTGTCGGTGGTGATGCTGCAGCTGTTGAGAAATGCTGTCCTATTTTAGAAATCCTTGGAGAACAGCAATATGTGGTATATTGCGGTCCGAGCGGTTCCGGTCAGATTGTCAAGGGTGTGAATCAATTGGCGATGGGACTCGCAGACGCAGCGTTTATGGAGGCGATGGCATTTGGCGTTTGTGCTGGCGTGGATCCAAAGGCAATTCGCGAGGCTGTCGGCATGGGTGATGGTTGGCGTGGGCAATTTGACAGAATCGCCAAACGCATTATTGACGGAGAAGGTAAAACGCTCGTCGTGAAATACCCGGAATTGCCCTATTTCCTTGCAGCGGCAGAAGCTGAAGGATTTGAAATTCCGCTAACTGAAGCACTCTACGAATTCTGTAAGAAAGGGAATTATCGGATGTTTGACAATATGAACCGCCCTTCACGTTCATTTTGGCAGACATTGATAAAGGATTTGGACACAGAATAGTTTAAGAAAGATCGGGGTTACAAACCCCTCCCACAGGTGTTGAGAAGGTCGGGGTTACAAACCCCTCCCACAAGTGTTACAGTGGTTCGTCTCAAAGGACTCGGAACGGAATAGTGCTAATCCGTACCGAACACCTTTGACATCTCAACCTGTAATAACGCGAGGAGCTCACTTTTCAGGCGAATGAAAGAAGTATCGGTTATGTTCCGTGGACGAGGTAAGCGGACAGGAACCTCTGCCTTTAGTGTTGCAGGTCTCGCTGTCAGTACACAGATTTTATCTGCAAGCAGGAGTGCCTCCTCAACGTCGTGGGTGATGAGCAGGACGGTTTGCCGTTCTGCTGTCCAGATGTCGAGCAGGATGGATTGCATGACGGTGCGTGTCATCGCATCCAGTGCGCCGAAGGGCTCATCTAAGAGTAGAATTTCCTTTCGGAAAAGGAGCGTCCGGACAAGTGCGACGCGTTGCCGCATGCCTCCCGACAGCTGCATAGGGTAACTATTTTCAAATCCGCTCAAGCCGAGTTGTGCCAAACGCTGCTTTGCCTCCGCCTTTGTGGTGTCAAGTGACTCCTTATGAATCTCTGGACCGATAAGGACATTTTTGAGAACTGTTCGCCACGGTAAAAGGAGATCTTTCTGTTGCATGTAGGCGAAATCGCCTATGTTGCCGTAGATCCGTTTGCCATTGAGGTAAATTTCTCCAGCATCTGGCGTGAGCAGCCCAGAGATGATATTAAAAAGCGTGCTCTTGCCGCAGCCAGAGGGACCCAACAAAGCAACTAACTCCCCGTCATCAACAGAGAAACCTAAACTGTCCAGCACCTGCAATGGGGCACCCTTCTGAACAAAGGTTTGTGTTAAATTCTTTACCTCTAATTTGTTCATAAACCTACATTTAACTTCGGGCAGCACGTTGGCGGAAAAATCGGATAAGCGGTTTTATATACGGTTCATCTGTCCTAATATGAATAGTATCAACCTGATTTGCTCGGAAAATCTGCTGGCGTTCCGCATCGGCGCGCTGATTAAGCTCAGCATACAATTGTCGTGCTTCCTCGGAACGTGTATCAACAACCATAGTCTCTCCACTCTCGGCATCTTCAAGTTCTATCAGTCCGACATCCGGCAATTCCATCTCTCGCCTGTCTTGTAGCGTGATAGCGATGAGTGAATGCCGCTTACTACTCAAGCGTAACTGCTTTTCATACCCTGTATTCTTAAAATCAGAGATGAGAAACACAACACTGTGCGGTTTAAGCACCTTATCAACGAACGTCAATGCCGTTTCAATATTCGTTCCCGGCTGCTTTGGTTGAAAATGGAGGATATCCCGAACAACGCGTAAGACGTGTCTTTTGCCTTTCCGTGGCGCGACGAAATGTTCAACCGTGTCGGTGAAGCAGATAAGCCCAACTTTATCGTTGTTTTTGATGGCGGAAAAGGCGAGTAAAGCCGCAATTTCGGCAGCAATTTCTGCCTTTGTCTCACTGATACTCCCAAAGCTTGTTGAGGCACTCATATCCACAACCAACATCATCACGAGTTCGCGTTCTTCTACGTACTTTTTGATATAAGCCTGTCCCATGCGTGCGGTGACATTCCAATCAATCGTGCGGATTTCATCGCCGACTTGATACTCACGGACTTCATCAAAGGTAATCCCTTGTCCTTTGAAGACGCTTTCATACTCACCCGCAAAGACGGTGTTCACCAAGCGATTGGTAAATATTTTGATGCGTTGAATTTTTTTGAGAATCTCTTTTTCGTTCACCCGTTATATTTCCTGCTGTAATTTTTTATAGCGTGGGTTCAATAAAAGGTCTCCACTTGTACCGCAAACTGTTAGTTTGCGCGGTATACGCCACAAACTCTCACTGCGAGGCAAGTTTGTGCTACAACTTATGTCTTTGTCACGCGAAAATGGAACCTTTAGCATATACGAAATATTTAATCGAACTGGCGTTTTTATGGCAAGTTGGAGCCTGCAAATAGCGATGAAAAGACTTGCTTAACTATCGCAATGCCATTATACTATCACAAAACAACAGAGGGATCAACGTCTTTTTAGCGGTTGTCAGTTGTTAGTTAAGCGTGTAGCATTTACCCATGTTCATAACCGCCACTAACGACTCTTGTCTGATAACCGATAACTGATAACTGATAACCATTCCAGGATACCCATGGAAAATCTATTTTTGGACAACACCGCAATTGAAATCCATAATGAGATTCAAACAGGGAATATCCGTCATGTCGTCTTCGATTTTGATGGCACAATCTCGCTCATCCGAGACGGTTGGCAGAATGTAATGGTCCCGATGATGATCGAATGCCTCCAGACAGAAACGGATACCACCGAGACACCGGAACAACTTGAGGCACTTGTCGTTGACTTTGTGGATAGGCTAACCGGTAAGCAGACGATCTATCAGATGATGCAGCTAAGCGAGGAGATCGAGAAACGCGGCGGAACACCGAAGGAACCGCTTGCCTACAAAGACGAATACAACCGTCGATTGCTGCCTGTCGTTGAAGAACGGATCGCGGAGCTTGCTGCGGGAACGTTGTCTGCCGAACCGCTTCGTGTGCCGAAGTCACTCGAATTTCTCCAAAGCCTACGTGAGATGGGAATAAACTGCTATCTCGCCAGTGGGACGGATGTCGAATTCGTCAAAAATGAGGCAGGACTTCTCGGTGTCTCGGAATATTTTGACGGTGGGATTTTCGGTGCTTTACGGGAATATAAGAAATTTTCCAAAGCCATGATTATCCAGAAAATCCTGACAGATTTTGAACTGAGTGGGAACGAATTGCTCATCGTCGGGGACGGGTACGTGGAGATCGAAAATGCGAAAGCGGTAGGCGCAATCGCTGTCGGTGTCGCGTCCGTAGAGGGCAATAGGTACAATATGAATGCCGACAAACGGGAACGTCTTATCCGTGCCGGTGCGGACATTATTATCCTCGATTTCCAAGAAGGCGCGAAGCTGCTAAACTATCTATTTAATTGAATGGTATTCATAAACAAAATAGATTCGAGACACTCTGGATAAGTGTTTATAGTAAAGCCCATAATTACCTATATACCAACAGAAGGGCGAGGTTCCAGCCCCTTCCCAGTAACGGGTGGGGACCCCACCTACGCCAGCGAAGGAGAGGGGTTATTGTTCCCTAAAGTGTCAACATATTTTCGGGCTTTACTATAAGTTCGTAGTAGGGTGATTCATCGCCCGTTGTAAACCACAAAAGCGCAATGAATTGCGCTACTACATACAGGAATTATCTTCCTCCTTCATCTAATTAATTCAATGGAATTTATTTCATAAATAGACTCACAAGGAGCAAAATATGACAAAATACGCCAAAGCATCCGTTCATCCTTCAGAACTACAAGAATCTCAAGACAGCCAAACGGGAGCGCACATCTATCAACTCACAAATGACACCTCTATCAACCATAACCTCTACTTCCTCACCTCTTCGTTCACGCCTGACCAGAAACATCTCATTTTTACCTCCTATCGTTCAGGGAAACCGAATTTTTTCAAGTTGGAATTCCCTAACGGTGATATTGTCCAACTGACGAATGCCGACGATATTCACGGTTACTCCGGTGTAATCTCCAAAGACGGGACAGAACTTTTTTACACGCAAGGAGATGCTATAAAAGCAATCCATCTTGATACGCTTGAGGAGCGCGTGCTTGCAGAATTTCCGGGTGGCGGTCTGGGTGAATGTAGTGTCAGTGCAGATGAAGGGTTTATCGTAACAGCAATGAAGCGCGACGATAAATCGCACATTACTGTGACTGCTACCGATGGCAGCGGCGGTGAGGTTATCTATACGTCCCCGGATCAGACGATTATCCATCCACAGTTTCATCCGAAACACCCCGATCTGATTGCCTATTCTGGCGACCCGGCACCACGAATGTGGACGATCCGGCGCGACGGCACAGAAAATCGCTCGCTTTATCAACACGACAACAACGAGTTTCTCGTTCACGAGACTTTCCTCGGCGCATTAGACGAACTGATTGTGACGCACTGGCCCTACGCACTCCGACAGATGTCTCTGGAAACCCTCCAAATGCGGACGATTGCCGACTTCAACGCATGGCACATCGCCAGCAATCGTGATGGGACGAAAGTATTGTGTGATACTGTCCACCCCGACATCGGTTTGCGACTTGTTGATGTGGAGACAGGCGAGCATA
>JAKZUG010000256.1:0-2635 GCA_047516705.1 Candidatus Poribacteria bacterium
GTCTGGAGGGGGAGTTCGGGCTGCTGTTTTTCACTTAGGCGTTCTTGGTAGACTAGCAGAAGACAGGCTTTTAGAGAAAATTACGCGCATCTCTACCGTTTCAGGAGGCACGCTTGTAACGGGTTTGGTTTATTCCGTTGCTGGAAACAAATGGCCGACGAGCGATTTTTATCTCAATAAATGCCTGGTTCAAACACGACGCTATCTAACAAAAACAGACATTCAGCGCAGAGCTTTATTTAGTGGGAGATCCCGACCTATATCTCTCATTCGACAAAGAGCAAAATTAATTTCTAAAAGCATACAAGACTGCTGGAAAATTTCTGGTAGTTTAAATGATATTCCTCCTGAACCTCGATGGGTTTTAAACGCGACAACGTTTGAGTCCGGTAAAAATTGGCGCTTTATCCCACAGCGCAGAATGGGCGACTATGTTGTGAACTACGTTGAAAAACCAAGTATACCCTTAACTGATGCGATGGTAGCCTCTGCGGCTTATCCTGGTTTAATAGGTCCGTTAGTGCTGAGGACGAAGAAGTTCAGTTGGTTCAAGTTTGAAGGGCAGAATCAGATAACCACTCAACCGAAGTTTAAAAAGCTGCATCTTTGGGACGGAGGTATCTACGATAACTTGGGCGTTGAAGCACTGTTCAAGATTAGAGATAAACACGAATATCATGATGACTATAATTTTTTGATTGTAAGTGATGCCTCAAATGCTATTGAAACCAGCAAACATTCTGTCTGGCCCTGGAAGCGTGCGTACCGTCTTCTGAACGCAGCAATTGACCAAGTTCGAAGTCTAAGGGCTCGCACCCTGATTAATCATTTGGAAACTCATAAAAATTCTGGCGTTTACTTCAAAATTGGTAACACTGGACGCAAAATCCTAGAAGATGCTGAACTCAACAACGAATCCATTAATGAAGTAACAAAAAATAGTTTATCATCAAAAGATGCTAAGTCTGCTGCGAATTTTAAGACCACGCTTCGAAAACTAACAGAGATTGAATACGACCTTCTTTATCGCCATGGTTGGGAAGTTGCAAATTTTACACTCCACGCGCGATGTCCAGATATTTTTCAATACAAAAAATGGAATATCTGATAGCTTGATTGCCGATTAGAGAATGGCTGAAAAGAAAGTTAGGGAATTTATTCCTTTGACAGATAGGGCGCAAAATCCATGAATGCAACGTACAGAGACACCATCGCTCGTCTAATCGAGATGTCGCCCTTTGAGATTGAGCCTGATGTGCAGATGACCGGACGCGCGCCTACTATGGCGAGTTCTATGTTTCTTACGAACAAAGAGCAGGGCGACTGGGCAGAGGAGATTGTCCTCAATGCTATCAATGAAAACTCTCAGGAATATTGTGCAATAAAGTACGGTCGTACGGATTCTCTGGCAGCCGGTGACCCTGGGTTTGCCGACTTTTATGCTTCTTATATCAATGAGTTGAACACCATTGGCAAGAAACCCGATCTTCTCGTCTATAAGCGGGACGACGTTCCAGAGCATTATAACCTGGATGATGATGCGTTTATTCGGAAGGCAGTAGCGGCTATTGAGGTTCGTTCAAGCAGTTTCCTTGCCAACAGATATTCGTCATTCATGGATAATAGAACGCGCGAAGCTGAATCTGCCATTCAACAAATTCAACGGGAGATTCTCTCGGAACCCTACGCGAGCCTGCTTGCAGAAAAAAGTCCCGCACTTTATAGAATGATAGAAAACGCAACCATCGATACGTTTCGAGAATTGAATTTCAGGCGGAGTGGCTGGTATTCGACTCAACCTTTGCAAGAGTTGAGTGAGCTTTTGAAATCTCTAAAAGAACAGATGCAAGTTCTTCAAAAACGGGACTATCTCAGCATTACACCCAAGATCGAAGACCTGGCACTTGTCAATCGTTGGATTCAGTATTTCGGAGTGAGTCACTGCTATTTACAGGTGTTTTTTGACAAGGCATACGTTATTCCATTTCAGGATATTCTGGAAATAACCTGTGATCCCAAAAATGAAGGTGTGGTGTTCTCCATAGAGCGAGATGTCAAAAATCAAGGCAAGACAACTATCAAGATCAATGTTCAGGTTGGAAAAGAGATTTTGGGTAGGGTTGATATGCCGCAACACCGCTCTGCTCTGAAAGAGTTGGAGCGCGGGCGTCTTCTATTTTATGTCACCTTCCACGGAGGGCGTGGCTACCTCGATCCGGCTGTCTTCTCTCAGGAGATATTAGATGCAGGTTAATCCAGCCGAATACTTGCGGAGCGTTGGTGAGAAGCATCGCAAGAGATACGGGCAGTTCTTTACTCACCCCGAGGTAGCTGAGTTCATGGTGCGGTGGGTCTTAAAATCCGGGCAGAGGACACTCTTTGATCCCAGCTTCGGTCTGGGTGCTTTTTGCGATCCCGTTGCCGACGATCCGAGCATCGTGTTCGCTGGAAGCGAGAAAGATCCCAAAGTTCTCGACTTTTGGACAGGCGAGGCAGGGGGGCGGAAATTGGAGATTGCTAATGAAGACTATCTGCTCTCGTGGGGGAAATCACATACCAATATCGTCTGTAATCCGCCTTACATGCGCTTCCAAAAGTTTATTGGCAGAGATTCTGTGTTCAAGACGTTTGTCGA
>JAKZUG010000257.1:0-2930 GCA_047516705.1 Candidatus Poribacteria bacterium
GCGCAACCTGACACGTCGTACCGGCACCCGCAAACGGATCGAGCACCCAATCATTTTCTTTCGTAAACAACTTGATAAACCATTCGGGCAACGTTTTGGGAAAAACGGCACTGTGCTTTCGATTTCCGGTTTCTGTTGCTAAGTGCAAAACATTCGTCGGATATGCCATTTTTCGGTCTAACCAATTTGAAACGTTCTTACCAAACCCGCTTCCCACTTTCGACGTATCCCGATTCTGATCTGTCTCGCTGAGATTCTTCAACCTTTTCTCCGCCCAATCTCCCATCGGTACCATAACCGACTCTTGATACATATTGAATTTTCTGGTTTTATTGAACTGCAAACATCTTTCCCAAGCGTCTCTGAATCGGTTCGGCCATTTGCCCGGATAGCAATTTTTCTTGTGCCAAACAAACTCTTCTGTCCACAACCACCCCTGCCTCTTCATCTCAAGTATCAACTCAATAACATACGTATGCCGTTCTCCGTCAATAGCTTGCTCTTTGATATTCAGAATGAATGTACCAGATGGCTTGAGAACCCTTAAAAATTCTTCAGATCGAGGCAGAAACCAATTGACATATTCATTGGGGCTAATTCCGCCATACGTTTTGGACCGGCGGTCCGCATACGGTGGAGAAGTCACAATCAGATCGAATGAATCTGTATCAAAATTGGAGAGCACCTCCAAACAATCCCCAAGATAAAGGTCTGTTTTTATTGCTGTCATTCGATGATCTACCTTTATGTAATATACATAACGTTTCACAATACAAAAGTAAAGGCGTTGCTCAAAAAAGCCGTCGCAGCGTGCTGAAAACCTTAGATATAACAGTCTGCTGCTGCAAATAACTATCCATATAATACCATGTTTTCCAAAAGAAATCAAGCAGAAAGGTTTTAGAGGTAGGGCTATTTAGTTTTCGGATTTCTAACTATTTTGCTCGGAGATCGCGAGCACAGCTCGCTCCTACAGGGATATGTTGCGATTCGGAGATCCCTCCTACAAAAGAACTAAATGACCCTATTTTAGAGGCAGTCAGTTGCCAGTTGTCAGCAAAAGGTTGGGGCTTACGCATCACATTACGCCGAAGCATTAGTGGAAAAGATATATTGAGCAGGTTGGATTGAATAGTAAACAGTGAACCCAACACCTCAATCAAACCTAAGTTTGTATTATGAATCGTTGGGTTTCACTCGTGTTTGGAAGGTTTCAAGTAGCGGAAACTGGATTATTAGCTGCCAAGAGACGCTCTGGTTGATGCTGCATTCCAGAACATGTCAGAACGCTGTCGAATCTGGTGCCACGGACCGGTGATCGCCAGTGTAATTCCAGGACTCTGGATATTCACAAAGAGCGTCGTGCCATCAGGTGAGAATGTTGCACCCGCAAGTTCAGAAAGATTACCGGCGTTTCGAGCGAACCGGTAGAGGTTCCCTTCAGGTGTTACACCGACGAGGAACTCCTCTTTGGGACCGTCTTCGCAGATAATGAGGTCGCCCCACGGCGCAATCGTCAAGTTATCGGCATTTTCCATGAGATTGCTGTCGTTTGGTTCAATGAAGAGTTCAAGCGTACCGGGTTGTTGATCTTCGCGGCTTGTGCCTTCATAAGGACTCGGTATGTATCGCCAGATTTGCCCGGCATACTTGATACCGCCATTCGTGCAAGCAATATAGAATTCACCTTTTTCCGAATCACCGCCGTACCATATCCCTTCACCGCGTGCAAACTTCGCCGCACCTTTATCTGCAGCGCCTTGGTAGCGGAGATCGTCCAATGGTGATTCCACATTCTCAATATCCACCCATTCAACCGCAAGCGTTTCTCCAACTGGCACTGGGTTATACGTCCATGGGAGGTACTTTTGTCTACGACTCCGCCAATTTCGGGTATCAGCACTTTTGATATCCCGAATTTTCAATGCCTGAAGTTCGCCACCCGCAGCGAGTTCTCCGGGTTTTTCTGGAATAAACCGGTAGATTAAACTATCGTGTCTATCTTCTGTTTCATAGACTATCCCACTCTTCGGGTCAACAGCGACCGCTTCGTGATTGAAACGTCCCATGGCTTTCAAGGGGATCGGATTGGCTAATCCTATTTCCGCAGAAGCAGGCACCTCAAAATTGTATCCGTGGTCTGTCTCATACGTTTCCTCTGTCTTCTGGATGGTTTCTTCACAGGTAATCCACGTATTCCAAGGCGTTGCACCACCGGCGCAATTCCGGATCGTCCCCGTCAGACTTAAGAAATGCTTTTCCAGCGTCTTCGTTCGCGTGTCATAGACGAGCGTAGTCGTCCCACCGAGGCACGGTAGTTCGTCTGATCCAGCGTCATAGAATTTGTCAATAGCAGCACGTTCAATCTTTTCGTTATTCCATCCAAAGGGTCCGACAGTTTTGGCAGTAGCGACTAATTCGTGATTTCGGACGAGGATAGTCTTGCCGTTGGGACCGGGGAAAGCCGCCATGCCATCGTGTCCACCTGGCACCCAAAGTCCATCGTCCATCTGTTCACCTGTTCTCGAAAAAGCATGGGCGGTAAATCCTTCAGGGAGGTCAAGGAGACGGTTTACACTGGGCACGAACTGGAAGGGAGGTTCAGGTCTAAAACCCGGTACTTTTTGAATCAGGGTCTGGCTACACCCTAAAAACCCGAGGCTAACTGCTGCGGATGTGGTCGCAAGCGCCCCAGAACGTAGAAACTGCCGTCGTGATAATTTGTTTTTCATAAAGTCCCTCATCAAGCAAACGTTAAAGAGGTCACTAAGGTCATTGTATTATGGACCGGATGCACTTCTTCATATATTTAAAGTATAACCTTAATATTTTACAATACTTTTGAGATTTTTTCAAAAGTTTATTACGAAATATTAGTTATCAGTCATCAGTTGTCAGCAAAATAGCAGTCGGAAACCTTCAGTGGTCAG
>JAKZUG010000258.1:0-12856 GCA_047516705.1 Candidatus Poribacteria bacterium
CACGCATAGACGGTGTCGGGATCCCGTTTTTTCAAGAGTCCCTTGCGGGCGACTTCATGTGCAGAAAAGCCTTCATGTATTTTCAACAGCGCAGTGGCACGTTCTCGGAGATAAGCCGGTTTGCCTTTATCCCGAAGTTCAGCGAGGGCTTGGATTTCGGGTTCACTCAACTCAAGCGTATGGTGTTTTGCCATTAGAGAAGACCTCCTTTGGCAGTAGCATAACACAAATAACAATATTACCGAATTATTTATTGAAACTTCATCAGCTCAAGAGCAGCCCAAGATGCAGTATAAGATGCAGTATAAGAGATCCCAGGTCGTCAGAAAGTCATAGTACCCACCGCCTAAAGGAGACCGGGGAAACCTGTGCTTCGTAGCAGTTTGCCTTCTAAAGAAACATGAGTTCGATAAAGGTTTCCACAAATGCTCGTGCCTTGTGTGCCTTCAGCAACTCTTTAGATACATAGCACTCCGCATGAAGATTAAAAAATAAATTGGGTAATTGTGCGAAGTCTGTTATGCTGTTGAAAAAGGAGGAAAAGTGTTATGGCCAAACGCCACAAACTTCATCTCAGTGATGAACAGCTAGAAGATCTTCGTCACCTCCGTGATACCGGTGAACCGGCGTATTTACGCGAACGCGCCGCTGCCTTATTGAAAATAGCTGCGGGTTCATCTCCGCATAAGGTCGCACAAAGCGGTCTGTTAAAAAAACGCAAGCCTGACACTGTCTATACGTGGCTTCGACACTACCGTGAACACGGCGTTATGGGCCTGCGCCATAAACCCGGTAAAGGCAGAAAACCGGCTTTCGCTCCGCTGTCGGCGGAAGACGCAGAATCAGAACTCCAAGACTTTGTGTGTCGTGACCCGTCCGTGCTGCCCCCGCATGAGGCACGCTGGACGCTTCGCACCCTCGGCAGATCGGTGTCTTGGCTAAACGATATGTCAATACCAGGGGTGCGAAGCGTCCTCTGCCGTCTCGGCATCAGTTATAAGCGTGGCAGACCCTATATGCGGAGTCCCGATGTTGAGTATGCCGAAAAAATCGCCTCTGTCAAACAAGCTTTACAACAAGCTCAGCAAAACCCAGAAACGCATGTCGCGTTTTACCAAGATGAGTTTGCTTTTCGGCTACAGCCAACGATCGCAAAAGATTGGACACAGACCGGCACGAAGCACCCACTCGCCAACCAAAGCATTAGGGACGATGAGACCTGTTATGGCATCGGTGCCATCAACGCACACACCGGCGACCTAGTTTATCAACAAACAGAAAGTGCCACTGTCGTAGCAACTCATGCGCTTTACTCCGAAATCTGTCTCCGCTATCCCAACGCTGAGCACATATTCTTGATTCAAGACAATCGACCCGTTCACTTGCATCCGAACTTATTGGCGGCGTTGCTACCGCAAACATCCTCATTTCATAAACCCCTACCACCGAGTTGGAAGGGCAAACTTTCCAAGAAAATCGGCGAGCTTGCTAAGCTGCCGATTGAGATATTACAACTCCCGACTTATGCCCCATGGACCAACCCGATTGAGAAGTTGTGGCGATGGGTGCGGCAGTCGGTTTTACATCTGCATCGGCTTGCTGATGACTGGCAAACACTTCAACAGCGAGTCATGGCGTTCATGGAAAAGTTTCGAGGTGGTTCAGAAAAACTCCTACGATATGTCGGATTATTGCCCGATTAATTTATTAATCTTCATGAGGGGTGCTATGTCTGTAAAGGGTGGCAACTTGCGTTAATATAAGTAAAAGGTTACATTTTCCGTGGTATCTATTTTTTTTCGCAGCGGAAAACACACAAAAACACTGATAAACCCATACAGTGACTGGGTTATTAATCATATTTAAAAATTTACCAAAAAACGAAAAAAGTTACCAGATGGTAACTTTTTAAGACGCAGTGGTATGAAAATTTTTCAGATGAAAACGCCACACAGAAACATTTCGCGTTCCGTTGGTGTAAAACCATGGTGTTTGCTGATTGTCGGGTCCTGACTGCTGAAAACTGAATGCTTATGCCGTATGAATAACGCTGCTTGACAAATCGGGTATAAAATGGTATGATGAGGTAAAACGTATAGCGCGTAACATATATCTGAACATAGGTTAAATTATTTATCTGAATATGGCACGAATTATTGATTTCGGAGGATATTATGGCTGAAGAAAAAAAGGAAGAGATGGTACCGGTTACTGCTGAATATGAAGTCGTTGATCAAGTGGACGACCAGGCTATCATTGAGTTGATGACTGGACAGACGATTCAGGATTATGTCTATTCATTTAAACAGGGTGGACGCACCGTCGAAGGGTTGACCTTAGCGGGTATTAACGAAGCCGCTAACCGCCGCGGCGGCATCCAAGTTGAAGAGCTAAACTATGAGGAACAGGAGCATTCTTGGATCGCGACTGTTAAGGCTGCTGACACCATTACGGGTTCATCTCGCTGGGGGGCTTATGAGCAACCAAAGATGAGCGGGGGCCGTCCCGATCCGTTCGCGTTCACTAAAGCCGTTCACAAAGCACAACGGAACGCAATTAAGCAGCTAATACCTGTGCCGGTCATCCGCGAGGTACTAAACTTCTATCTGAATCGAAAGGCAGGAAGTGGAAATTCAAAACCACAACCGCAGCTACAACAAGGCGATGGCAATATCGCACAGGCTCAAAAAGCCGCTTTCGCAATTGCGAGTAATCTGGCAGAGCCTCTTGAAAAGAAGGGTATCACGAAGGCAGCTCTCTGGGATTACATCAAACGTAAGTACAGCGTAGAATCCCGAAACGACATGAGCGAGATGCAATGGACGCAGCTTTCAGCGGAACTCAAAGCGGCGGAAACAACACCGCAGTTACTAAACGACTTATGTGAGCGTATCAAACAATTAACAGCAGCTGCCCAAGAGAGCGATGTACCAGTGACTGAGGAGCCAGTCGCGCCAGAGGCGACATCTTCCAATGAAAAAGAGGGGGAAGCCACCCAAGCGCAAGGCACTCCTTTTTAGTCTGTTCTGTTACTGTGTTATAACGTCCGCTGCTACCACAGTTTCAAACCGAGCCAGCAGCGGAACGATGTACATGAATCTTATGTCCTCACAGAGTTATTCAGTTTTCCTGTAGTTTCAATTTTTCGCACAAGAGTGCTTCGCTATAGGTCTGAAAACTGATAACCGATAACTGACAACTGAATGCCTCTGATGTCCTCGCGGCTTTTATTGCCTTGCAGTAGATTTTTTGTATAATGTCAATATTATGGTTCTATTCACACAAATTAGGACGCGCTTGGAGCACGGCAATTATGATGGCACGTCAATTACCTATCTCCAACATTGTCGTGATTGGGCTGCTGGTCATACATATCTTGCCGGTTTGGCTATTCAAATATACTGCCACCCAAGATGGTCCAATTCATGTCCACAACGCTCACGTCTTGAGGGAATATCATAATCACGAAAACTACACGCTGCGGGAAGTTTACAAACTTAACCCTACGCTTTTTCCGAATTGGACCTCCCACGTATTTATGGCGGGGCTCATGTTTATCTTTCCGCCTCTCATCTCCGAAAAGATACTCTTTAGTCTCTGCATAGGGCTCCTGCCACTCTCTCTCCTCTATTTCCTCAACGGTGTTCAGAAAGGCAAGACGCTTTTCGGCTTGGTCGGTTTTATTTTTGCTTATAACTACTTGCTGCACATGGGTTTCTATAACTTTGCATTGAGTGTCTCACTATTTTTTTTCGCGCTCGGGTATTGGTGGCGGTGTGCAGATAGACTTAACGCAAAGACTGTGGCAATGGTATATGTATGGCTTACTGTCGTTTACCTTACACACTTTCAATCCTTCGCACTGCTGACAGTATGCCTGACGTTCTTCGGTGTTTACCTCTATATTTATGAAGCCTTAGAGCCACCTCGCGTGCGGTTAACTGCGCCGTTGAAACCTATCTTACTCTTTTTAGGTTCCATGCTTCCCGCGTACCTAATCTTGTTGTCCTACTATCTTGTGAAACGAGAAGGCGGTGGCTACTATAGGAGTTTTGAAGGATTGAAGAAGTACTTCCTCTCCATCGGTTCCATCGTCTCTTTTCGGGATGCCCATATCCTGATAGGCAACCTTCTCCTTGCTGTTCTTGCTATCGCCTTTTTGCTCACCCTGATTGATAGGATTCGCATAATCTATGCACATCGCGCCTTATCGAGACCAGAAAATGGCGGTTATGGAAGTGCCGTATTTGTCAATCGGACGGATGCGTTTTTACTGATTGCTATCATACTGACACTCCTCTATTTCAAATCCCCGTGGAGTTTGCGTTCTGGTGGTATGTGGATCAGCGACCGGATACATATCTACATTTTACTCATTCTGCTGCCGTTCTTTAGCGTTAGCCTTCATAGGTACATTAACTACGCCTTTGGTGGTATCTTGATTGCTTTAGCGTTATGGCATCTCAGTTACAATGTTCAAACCTATCACCTACTGAACAAAGATGTTACCGAGGCACTTTCACCTGCAGAGATGATTGAACCCCACACTGTCCTCGTGAGCCGTCCGAGTTCATGGGGCGGCACACCTGATTCGGCTAATTGGGATTTCAAATACATTCTTCCATTTGAGCATATAGAGGGCTATCTGGCGTTGGGGAACGGTGTTGCCTATCTTCAGAACTATGAACCCAGCACGGATCATTTTCCGCTACGCTACAAGAACAGAGAGGTACCCGCAGATTATGTGCTTGTCTGGCGGACAGAGTATGATGGTGTTGAGGATCTCGTTCAAGATTATGAACTGATCCATTCAAATAAATATAACAGGCTTTATCAGCGTAGGAAAGCAGCACCGGACGCTGAGTTATGGGAGGGCACTACAACCCTCACTTTCGACATGCAACCGCGCGGTGGTAGGGCTGCGCTAAGGCACATCCCCGTATATAAGGATACTGGTTATACAAATGGGCGGTACGGTTGGCTGTCGAAATCTACGCATGATAGGTTTGAAACTGGCGGTGGTGGTTTTGAACTCAATTATTGGGACACGAAAGATACAAAGCCTCCGCAGCACATGCACGAAGTCTCGGCGGAAGATGAACCAGATTTCCTTCTCTATCAAGATAACCTCTGGGGCGAAGAAGATGGGGTTTTCAGAGTCGCGCTTCCTAATGGGACTTATGAGATAACATGCTATTTCCACGCCGGAGTTGCCGCGCCAGCGGAAATTAACCTCATTGCGAACGGTGAAAAGAAGGTCCAGAAACTGTGTCTCGCTTCAGCAGATGAGTCTGCGGGAAGGCGGTATACTGTCACTATCACCGATGAACGTCTAACCCAAGTGATCTATACACGAAAAAAACGTTGGGCGTGGAGCGGTTTTACGATTAAGCGGTTGTCAACAAGAGAGTGAAAATGAACTGTGGATGAGAATATATAGACATCCGCAGACCTCATCCCTGTGAGTCTCTGTCCTAACAACTGAGCAGATACGCTCGACTCCGCAACGCATCTTGCAAAGAATGCACAGTCGGTGTATTTTCAAGAAGCAGGTCGCCGGTATAGTGATGCGTTTTCAGGTGTTCCGCAATTGCACGGAAGTTGACAAAACCGTCGCCTACTTCTGACAGAACACCGGCGTCCGTTTTCTGTTTGAAATGTACAGATGTGAGATCTGTCATACTGACAGCACGCCAGAATTCGGCTGGCGGATTCACTGTTGAGCCGTCAGCGCGGTATGTGTTGGTCTCGTCGTACGTGAGTTTCGCACCACCTGCGACTGCTAACTTCAGGGTCAGCGTGGCAGCTTGGCGGGCGTTCTCCACAGCAAAAATCATCGGATAGTCCGGTAGGAGCGCACTGTAATGTTTTAGGTTAGCGATAGCTGCAGATTCCTCAATGTCTCCTTCAGTGTCAAGGTCAACGAGGCGGAGTCTCGGTCTCTCTGGACAGAGTAGATATGCTAACTTCTTGGCACTGATAATCTGTTGTCTGTCTGCTTCATTGTCAGTTGGACGTGAAAGCCAAGGGTGAGACATGGCGTAACTCAGGGTGAGTCCAGCTGCTTTCCGGGCAAAGGCGGCAATCTCCTCGAAAAGCGTGGTGTGCTTCGTTTCATAAGGCTGTTCAGTCCAAACAGCGTCACAGATAGTTCTGAATTCAGCATCGGTGTATGCAGGCATCGCGGATTCGAGCTCTTGGATGAGGGTTCCGAATTCGGAATTACGGAGGTAATCACCTTCGCGGACCTCCATATCCTTGAATCCGTTCGCACCGAATTCTACCATGAGTTCATCAAAGCGGGCACCGTTTTCTATCTCTTCAGCCCAGATATTGGTTACAATTCCGAGTTTTTCAAACATTTTGATATCCTTGTTCTGTTCGCGCGTAATATATAGCAACACATTATAGCATATTTTGGAAGGAGTTTCGACAATACGTATGACACTAAATGGGAAATTTACCGATGAACTCAGACGCACCGCTGCACCGATTTGGGAAGCGGATCTTAAACATCCGTTCGTCCGCGGTATTGCTGATGGCAGTCTCCCGATAGAGAAGTTTAAGTTCTACCTGATTCAGGATTATCTGTTCTTACTCGACTATAGCCGCGTGTTTGCGCACGGCGTTATTAAGGCGCATGATGAAGCGACGATGGCGATGTTTTCAGAGCTGCTCAACGAAACACTGAACACCGAGATGGGTTTGCATCGTGGATATTGCGAAAAATTTGGTATTACTGCTGCTGAGATGGAAGCCGCACCGATGGCACCGACAACACACGCGTATACGCGGCATCTGCTCAACGTAGCGGAAACTGGCACTTTGGCGGATCTCGTCGCCGGTGTTTTACCGTGTCAGTGGGGCTACGCCGAAATCGGGACAACACTTGCTAAGCAAGGCGGTTCACAGGAACCGCTCTATCAAGAATGGATTGATATGTACGCTTCTCCTGAATTTCTCTCGTTAGGCGAATGGCTGCGAGGACTACTCAACAATCTCACCGTTGAGTGTAGTGCCTCCGAGAAGGAACGGATTAAAAATTACTTTTTGCTGAGTAGCCGTTATGAATACCTCTTTTGGGAGATGGCATACACGCAAGAAGCGTGGAAAATTTAGTTTAAAGATTGAACGATTATAAAGGGATGGCGACGTGGAATATGCTACCTTCCCCAAGGGTGCTTTCCAGCCAAATTCGTCCGTTGTGGCAGAGCGCGATATGTTTGACGATCGCGAGTCCTAATCCGGCACCTCCCATTTCTCGTGCGCGTCCCTTGTCTACACGATAGAACCGCTCGAACACGCGAGGTTGGGATTCCATCGGGATGCCGATGCCTGTGTCTTTCACATGTAGGATAATTTCTTTCGAGGTTATATTAGATCTCTCAGGTGTTTCGCTCGTGTTAAACTCTGCGGAAACTGTAATTGTGCCGCCATCTGGCGTATATTTAATGGCGTTGTCAATTAGGTTTACAAAAATCTGCATAAAAAGTTGTTGATCCACATTAACCTCTGGCAGGCTCTCAGGGATCTCCCATTTTAGTACCAATTCGGATTCCTCTAATAGAGGCTCAAACACATCTAAAATGGGTTCATAGAAGGTGTTAAGGTGACACGGCGTGCGTTTCAATTCAACATCGCCGGACTCAAGTCGGGAGAGTTCCAGCAGCTCCGAGACTAATCTTGTGAGTCGCGAAGTATGATTGAGGATTTTCACGATAAACTGTTCGCTCGTCTTTGTTCGGGGGGTATCTTCATTGAGTAAGGTCTCGGCGTAACCTCGGATTGTTGTGAGTGGCGTACGGAGTTCGTGCGAGACATTCGCCATGAAATCGTCACGGATCCGTTCTAACTGCCGTTCCTTGGTTACATCGTGGATGACGATAATGTACTCTTGACCAGTGGAGACCGGCACAACCGTGACCTCTGCTTCCGGCTCCCGGAGGTTACCGAGACGGATTTCTGCGAACGCAACAGTTTCTGTCTGTTCTGCCATCTGTAAAAGGGTTTGTAATTCAGGGATCCGATTGATTTCGATCAGTGCTTTTCCGATGTATGCATCCGGGAGTGACAGCATAGAGATAGCCGTTGGGTTCGCGTAGGTGATCTCGGATACGCCGTTCACGAGGAGCACACCTTCACCCATATTGGTCAGGATCGTTTCCAAACGTCTATGTTCTTCGGAAATCTTATCAATCTGTTCCTCTACCCTGTCTGCCATCAGGTTGAAATTCCGTGAGAGTTGTCCAAGTTCATTCTTAGAATCAACAGGGACACGTGAGTCTATCTTTCCGGCAGCAAGGGATTGGGTCATCTGAGTTAATTTTTCAATCGGTTTTGTGATGATTCTGGTAGAAAAAATACTAAATAAAATAGCGAGGATCAGACCGGCTACGCTCGCGAGCAGGACCATCTCTCGGAGGTTGTTGATTGCTGTGTTGACGACTTCCATTGGCAGCGCGATACGACAAATACCAATGAGGGTGCCTTCTCCGTTTGGTGAAGTTTGCGTGTTGATATTACGGTATATTGGCATCGCGTAGTAGCGGAATTCTGTCTGTGTAGTATCGCTGTACCTGTCCCGAATTCCGCTTCCGAGTTGGAGCGCATCCTGTACTTCTGGACGTGTGAGGTGGTTGTCCATCGCTTGCAGTGAGGGTCCGTCCCGTTCCGTGTCTCCCCAAACAGTCCCATCCATACCGATGAATGTCAATCGGGCATTGCTAGTTTGTCCGAGTCTGTCGATGAGAGGATCTATCGCGTCATAGGTAAAGTTATCCTTGGCAGGGAGTTTTTCTATGAGAAATTCCCGCGTTAATGCTGCATGAACTTCCAAATCGTTAGTAATTCGGTTGCTCAAGAAGCCTTTGAGTGATGTGCCAAGATAGAGATACATCGCGAACAACACCAAAAGCACAATACCTATGTACCTGAACGTCAGTTGTGTGCGGATATTCATCTATAATTTGTCCTGCGGTGCTTGTTGCTATTTATTTCCTACCCTTTGGAACCTGTTACGCATTGTGGACGCGTGACATGCAAACCTGATGTTACACAAATCAGCCTTGACACAATCATAGCACATTTTCGGTGTAACTCGCAAGCCAGAACTTTTATAAGGGCAGGGTCATTTAGTTCTCCGCTAAGCGTAAACGCTAAATCACAATATATCCCTGTAGGAGCGAGCTGTGCTCGCGATTTGCCTGCCAAAATGGTTAAAGAACCGAAAACTAAATAGCCCTATTATAAGGGTATGTAAAGTTTTTGGCATTAGGCGTTTCTTTCCGCTTGTAGGAGGGGTTTGTAACCCCGATTTTGCAACGCGCCGTATCTAAGCCCAGCGGGCCGACAGGTGTATAGCAGCGTGTTTACCACCCACGACTCAGGTTTCCCAGCGGGGCGACAGGTGTATAGTCCTTGGGTTCCCTTTTGACACTAAATCTTCGGAAACACCGAAATCAACATAGCGTAGGGGTGAGATTCCCTCGCCCGTCTTTTAGTCCTACCATCCTGAAAATCCTTGAATCCTGCAAATCCTGATTCAGACGACCCGCTGCCAAAATATTTACACACCCCTTTTATAAAAAAGTAGTCAATTTTACAGAAAAGTTGTATAATAACCATTAGTATATTTTTTGGTAGTGATTTGGTTATCTCATGGTACCTACCATAGGGAGTTTGCTTTCTTAACATGAGTTTAAACATTTCGCGCGTGCTACAGATTCCATCGAGATGCAACACATAGGTATCGTAAACCGACGCTTTGCGATAGGGACCACTTTACGTGTATAGAAGAAGGACGTTGTAGCACAAACTGTTAGTTTATGTTTCCGTATTCCGCGGAACTTGTTGGTTTACGGTACAAGAGGGTTTCACCGGACTGAAGCATGGACTAGCACAAATGTAATGCGCAGACGCAGCATTGTGCTATTCTTATGCCGAACTCAGGTTATTTGAGAAGAACTTCTCGAAAAGGAGTAACCATGCGAAAACTCCAAATCGGTATCATTGACCTTGTTGCTAAAGGACCCACGCGAACATTGTGGGCACGGACGATGCACGCTAATCTGGCAAGCATCATGCCCCAAACGATCGCCACATGGTGTGAGGAAGAGGGACATACTGTCAATTATGTGTGTTATACTGGACTTGAAGATCTCGTTGAAGAATTACCAGAAACGCCCGACCTCGTTATCATAGGAACGTTCTCACAGGGAGCCCAACTGGCGTACGCGTTGAGTAACCTTTTCCGATCCAAAGGAGCAGTCACCGTGCTTGGGGGGCCGCATGCGCGCTGCTACCCGCAAGATGCCGAGAAGTATTTCGACTACGTTCTCGGCTTCACTGACAAAACAGTCATCCGGGATCTCTTGCAGGACTGTTCTCCGCATCGCCCTATCGGCGTTCAACTTTCAGCGAACGGACAACCGGTGGCACTCCCGAGTGTGCAAGAACGTTGGAAGTTCATAGAAATAGCCCACCGCAAAGCACCGTGGATTAAGGCAGTTCCAATGCTCGGTAGTATGGGTTGTCCGTACACTTGTAGTTTTTGTATTGATTCGGTTATTCCTTATCAGCCTCTGGAATTTGATGGCATCAAATCAGATCTGCGTTTCCTTTTAGGTAAATTCAAGCGACCACTTGTCGGATGGCACGATCCGAACTTCGGCATTCAATTCGATGCTTACCTGTCGGCAATCGAAGAGGCCGTTCCGCCAGGTAGCATAGACTTCATCGCCGAAAGCAGTCTGTCACTCCTCTCGGAACCGCACATGAAAAGGCTCAAGCAAAACGGGTTTAAAATGATGATGCCCGGGGTTGAGTCATGGCAGGACTTCGGGAACAAATCGAAAACAGGGAAAAATCAGGGAATGGATAAAGTCCGACAGGTTTCAGAGCAGGTTAACATGATCCTGAGATACGTTCCCTACGTCCAAACCAACTTCGTGTTCGGACTTGATATTGACGAAGGACCAGAACCCTTTGAACTCACGAAACGCTTCCTTGATATGACCCCCGGTGCCTATCCCGCCTATTTGCTACTGACATCGTACGGACAGGCAGCACCGCTCAACCTTGAATACCAAAAAGAAGGCCGTGTCCTCCCCATTCCGTTTTATTTCCTTGACAGCAAGCGCGGGATGAATATCAAGCCGAAAAACTATACTTGGGATGAGCTTTACGATAACGTCATTGATCTGATTAAACATAACGCTTCATGGCAGACTATCTATAACAGTTACAAGGCGATTCCGCACTTCACTGCCCGGTGGCTGAACGTTATCCGGGTCTTGCCATGGTTTGAGCAGCTCAAGTACTACCGTGAAATACGGAGACGGCTGGACGAAGACCCTCAGTTCCGACCTTTCTTTGAAGGGAAGACGACAGAAATTCCAGAGTTCTATGTCGAGCGGATACGAAAGAGTTTGGGGCCGTTATGGGAGTGGCTCCCGGAGGGGGCATTGTATCATGACCCAAACGCCTATCTTAAGTCACAGGAGAATTCGTTAACGCAGTTGGATAACTCGTCTTTTCAAGAGTAACGTGACGGGCACTATTGATTCACTCCTTTTACGGTTCGGACAGGTTGCCAAGTCTCTGGCTTGGTAACCTTTATAATTCTAACGTGAGTTCGATAAATAGTAGGAGACGCTCATGAATATCCGATTTGAAGGCATTTTTGCACCGACAGTAACACCACTTGACGAAAAAGAGCGTGTTGATGAACTCGGGTTTGTCAATCAACTGAACCGCTTGATTAACAACGGTGTTCACGGTATCTATCTACTCGGGAGTTCCGGTGAATTTGCAACATTAACAAATACAGAACGCGAACGAGCAATGGACATCGCTGTAAAAGTGGTCGGTGGCCGCATCCCAATTATCTGTTGTGTAATGGATACAAGCACCCAACGCGTTATCCAAAACATTGAAATTGCCGAACAGTTCGGCGTTGATGCAGTCGCTGCGACACCCGGTTACTATTACCCTTCCACCGACGATGCGGATCTGATCGAATTCTATCAGACGGTCGCTGCGAGTACTGAACTCCCTGTTTTCATCTATAATATTCCCTCCACCGTTAAGACCTTTGTTAAACCGGAGGTCATCGTTGAACTCGCAGAAACCTGTGAAAATATCGTCGGTACGAAGGATAGTTCTGGCGATTGGACAAACTGTCTCAATCTCTTGGCACTGCTTGGTGATCGGACAGATTTCTCAATCATGCTCGGTTCGCATACCGCGCTCGGCGCAGCACTACTATTTGGAGCGGACGGTGGCGTTATCTCTATTGCGAACGTTGCTCCGAAAGAATCGGTCGCGCTCTACAACGCTGCAAAAGCACGTGATATTGATGAAGTCCACCGATTGCAGAAATGGTTACTGCGGCTCAGCAAAATGTATACCTACGGACAAGGTGTCAGCGGTATGAAGGCGTGTCTCGAAATTTTGGGAGTCTGTAGTGCACAAACGACAAGTCCACTGTTACCGCTTAGTGATTCTGAAAAAACTGAACTTCGACACCTGCTCGCGGAGTTGAGAGTTGTTGAATGATTGAGGTCCAACCGGTTCTCAAACCCCTTGATGCTACGATAGAGGTGCCGGGTTCTAAGAGTTATACCAACCGTGCGTTGCTTGTCGCTGCAATGGCACGCGGTGTTTCGACATTAACGGGTGCTCTCTTTAGCGATGATACACGTTATATGTCTGCGTCGCTGCGAAAACTCGGTGTCAAGATTGAGGCTGATGAAGCGCAAGCAACGTTTGATGTCCATGGAAATGGCGGCGAAATCCCCGTTTCCAGTGTGGATCTCTATATCGGGAACTCAGGTACCACTTCGCGGTCGCTTACCGC
>JAKZUG010000259.1:0-10372 GCA_047516705.1 Candidatus Poribacteria bacterium
TCGGTCAATTTCGAGAAGCAATCTTCGTTCTCACAGGAGGTTAGAAACCCGTGCTAAACTTATCGCATCCTACTATCGACATCGCTATTACCTGTAGCAACTTTGCAGCGTCGCTGGACTTCTATCACAACAAGTTGGGTTTTGAGATTGTACTGGATTTGGAGATTCCAGACGACCTTGCCCGCGACGTAGGGCTTGCGCCAACCGGTTTTCGGCAGGTCCGTCTCAAGGCAGGCAACACGCTCGTCAAACTGATGGATATCGAATCGCCACCGCCGACACCGGCAGGCAAGTTCTCAGCAGGTGTCCGTTGGCTCACCTTTTTTGTGGAGGATATTCAGCAGACTGTCAAAGACTTAAAGCAGAACGGTGTCGAATTTCTATCTGAACCCATAAGTGCACCGGATGCCGCTGGCGTTGCGTGTGCACCAGATCCGGATGGCATTCTGATTGAACTTGTCCAAATATAAGGGGCATTATGAAGGCATTGACTGATTCCCAAATCCAAAATTTTAACGAAAACGGCTATCTCTTAGTCGAAGATGCGCTTTCTCCCGCCGACCTAAATCCGCTGATCGCTGAGTTTGAGGAGATCGTTGACACGGGGGCATCAGAACTCTACGCAGAAGGTGAGTTAGACTCCGAATTCAAAACAGAAGGGTTTGACACCCGCTTGGCGAAAATTACGGAGCAATCCGCTGTCGTATTCCAGAAGGTGTTCAGCGGTGCACACACAGGTCCATCACTCTTCGACCTACTCATCAATCCGAAACTACTTGACATCGCCGAGTCGCTCGTCGGACCGGAGATTATGTGTCATCCTGCATATCGGGTGCGTCCCAAACTTCCTGAGCACGACCGAACCCTTGTTCCGTGGCATCAAGACGCGGGTTATATGGAACCTAAATGCGATTCGGTGTTACAACTCACAATCTGGATTCCACTGATAGATGCTACCGTCGAGAACGGCTGCATGGAAGTCATCCCGCATGCCCATCGAGATGGCGTTTTCCGACATCGCCGCGTTGAAGGTAGACCTTATCTGGATATACCGCCAGATGCATTGCCTGATGTGGAACCTGTGGTAGTCCCCGTCAAGTTTGGCAGCGTCCTGCTATTCACCAATCTGACACCGCATCGCTCTATTCCAAATGTCAGCAACCAAGTCAGATGGAGCGTTGATTCACGCTATCAGGACGCGGCGAAACCGACGGGCTATCAACCGGAAGCAGGTTTTCTCGCACGGAGTCAATTGCGCACTGAAGATGTTGTTACTACGCCTGAAGAATTTAAGCGGGTTCGCGATGAACATCAACCCGGTCCTGGTCCAAATCGATGGGCAAAAGGAGAATAGCAATGCGTAATTTCAAACGGTTATCTCCATTTTTCATCATTCTGGTCTTACTGATGAGTGGAGCTAAACCGCCAACCGAAAAGCCCAAACCGAAGAATGTAGAACTTCGCGGCAAGATCATCTGTTTAGCGGAGGAGATGCACACACACTATAAGGTTGAACTTTTCAGTATACATGAGCATCTATACGGTGTTAAGACCGAAGAAGGCGAATACTACACGCTCCTACGGACATCGTTAGCGGAGGCACTCTTTGTTGATGAGCGGTTGCATGAGAAAGACTTGGTCATCAGCGGTCGTGTCTTTCCCAAGACACAATTGCTGGAGGTAACCCGCTTCTTGTCTATCCGTGACGGTGTTCTCCACGATCTCTACTATTACTGCGATACATGCTATATCCGGACGGTTACGCCGGGAAATTGCGATTGTTGTCAGGCACCGGTTGTGCTGATTGAAAGACCGCTAAATGTCGATTCCACAATACCGTCACCGTAAGGGTGACTTCAAAGGAAATTGATTATGGAAAAACGACCCAAAATCGCAGCGATTGCGACAATTTATCATAAATACTCGCACACGCAGCACATTGTTGATCGATTCTTGGAAGGCTATGGGTGGAACAGCCGACATCATCACCCGCCAATGGATCTCGTCTCCCTCTTCGTTGAACAGGTTAAAGATAACGATCTCAGCCGCGACCGATTGGAGCGTTTCCCGACAATGAAAGGATACCCCACTATTGCCGAAGCACTCACCCTCGGCGGCGAGGAACTTGCGGTTGACGGTGTCCTGATTATCGGCGAACACGGCGAATACCCGTCCAACGAAAAAGGACAACGCCTCTATCCGCGCTATGAACACTTTAAGCAGATTGCTGAAGTCTTTGAAAAGAGCGGACGCGGCGTGCCGACCTTTAACGATAAACATCTTTCATGGAATTGGGAGTGGGCGCGCGAGATGTACGACATCTCTCAATCCATGGGTTTCGCGTTTATGGCAGGTTCATCGCTACCCGTTACATGGCGCACGCCTTCAATTGACATGCCGCTCGGTGTTCCAGTCTCCGAGGGGGTATGTGTCGGCTACGGCGGTGTAGATAGTTACGATTTCCACGCGCTGGAAACCTTACAGTGTATGGTAGAGCGGCGCGCAGGTGGCGAAAGCGGTGTGAAGTGGCTACAGGCATATCGCGGCGACGCGTTCTGGGAAGCACATCACACTGAACGCTGGTCACGAGAACTCTTTGAAGCGGCACTCTGTCGGAGTCATACCCTCACGCCGTCGCGTCCCGGGTTTAACAATCCGTTTCCGACGTTGGATGAGTTGAAGGAGATTGTGAAGGACCCAATCGCGTATCAGTACGAACACAACGACGGGCTGAAATCTACAATGATTCTGATGAATGGGTTGGTGCAAGATTTCAACTTAGCTGCTTATATCGGTTCAGGCGACGAGATTCTATCAACACAGATGTATCTCCCGATGCCACCCGCGCGGACGACTTTGGCAAACTTTTTCTCGCCGCTGGTTAACAATATTGAGAAAATGTTCTTGACAGGTGAGGCGACCTATCCGGTTGAACGCACATTGTTAACGACAGGACTTGTTGCCGCGGGCGTTGACAGCCTCTTTGCCGAAGGCGCGAGACAAGAGACACCGCATCTGGACATTGCATATCAATCCACTGAGACATCGACCTTCTGGAGGACATAAAGTTATGAAACGAATTGCTGTTATCGCTACTATCTATCGTTATTTGTCACATGCGCAGCACTTCGCCGACCGGTTTCTCGTCGGCTATCCGACTGACGGAAGATGGCATCGTCCGAATATGAAAGTTGTTTCTCTGTTCGTTGACCAGAAACCAGAGGGAGACCAGAGTATCGATCGTGCCAGAGAATTCGGTTTCTCAGTCTATCCCACTATTGCTGAAGCACTCCGGTGTGGTGGTGATAAGATCGCTGTTGACGCGGTATTGCTGATCGGGGAACACGGGGATTATCCACACAATGAGATGAGCCAGGTCCTGTATCCACGGTATGAATTTTTCAAGGAATGTGTTGAGGTCTTTGAAGCAGATGGACGTGCCGTGCCTATCTACAACGACAAACATCTCTCCTATAGTTTTGAAAAAGCGAAGGAGATGGTGGACGATGGACACCGCCTCGGTTTTGGCGTGCTTGCAGGTTCGTCTCTACCCGTCACGTGGCGGTTGCCGGATGTCGATTTGCCGTTGGAATGTGAGGTTGAAGAGGCGCTCATGGTAGGCGTTGGCGGTTCAGATCCGATGGATTATCACGCCTTAGAGGCGATGCAGTGTATGATAGAACGCCGAAAGGGTGGAGAAACCGGGGTCGCTGCGGTGCAACTCATTGATGGTGACACTGTCTGGAAGGCAGGCGAAGACGGACGTTGGTCTATGGAATTGTTAGAAGCGGCACTTTCGAGAAGTGATACGCCGTGCGGTTTAACGGATGAAGACGGTAGAACGCAAGATATGATTAGTAATGGTGAAATCTACCGGCTTGTTGAAAACCCATCCGCCTATTTTATTGAATATAACGATGGGTTGAGAGCAACGCTTCTGATGTTCAACGGCGCAGTCCGAGATTACTGCTTCGCCGCGAAACTGAAAGACGAGTCGGTGCCAGTGTCTACGCAGTTTTTCTTAACGCCGACACCAAACGTTACCTATTCCGCGTGTCTTATCGCCAAAATTGAGGAGCTTTTTGAAACAGGTGTCGCACCCTATCCAGCAGAACGAACCTTGTTGGTGAGCGGTGCATTGGAAAGTTGCCTAACCTCTCGTCTTCAAGGACATGTGAGGTTAGAAACACCACACCTTAATGTTGAATACCGCGCGCCTGCGGAATCGCAGCATGCGCGGCGTTAATCCGAGAATTAAACACTGACTGATTCTGTCGACTCAGGTTTTTCGGTAGAGAAAGGAATTACACGAGAAATGAAATTCAAACGCGAAGATATTTTAGCACAACTACGCAGGAACATTGACGCTGGTAAACCCATCATTGGGGCAGGTGCTGGCACAGGGATCTCTGCCAAATGTGAGGCAGCTGGTGGCATTGACCTGATTATTATTTACAACTCCGGTAGATTCAGAATGGCAGGCAGGGGTTCACTCGCTGGGATGATGCCTTATGGTGACGCGAACCAGATTGTCGTTGAGATGGCGAGCGAAGTACTCCCAGTTGTCCCGGATACACCCGTCTTGGCGGGGGTGTGTGGCACCGATCCATTTCGCTTGATGGATGTCTTCTTGAAACAGATAGATGCAATCGGGTTTTCGGGTGTGCAGAACTTCCCGACAGTAGGTCTAATTGACGGTACATTCCGTCAACTGCTTGAAGAGACTGATATGGGGTATGGACCTGAGGTGGAGATGATTCGGACAGCACATCAACTCGGAATGCTCACTACGCCTTACGCCTTCAACGAATCCGAGGCAGAGCAGATGGCGGATGCGGGTGCGGATATCCTCGTTGCGCACATGGGGCTCACCACGAAAGGTTCTATCGGTGCCAAAACCGCCTTCACGCTGGCGGATGCCGCTAAGCAGGTACAAGCGATCCGCGACGCAGCGAAAGGTGTCAATCCAGAGATTCTCGTTATCTGCCACGGGGGTCCCATCGCTGAACCGGAAGACGCGACGTACGTTCTGGAAAATACCGAAGGTGTTGTTGGGTTCTATGGCGCGTCAAGTGCTGAACGTCTCCCGACGGAGCGCGCGATTACGGCACAGATTGAGGCGTTCAAGAAGATTCGATTATAATTCCATTTCTCTCTATTCGGTAGGCGCGGTTTGAAACCGCGCCGGTTCATTACCAACAAACTTTACAACGGCACAACCCCCGCGTATTTAACACCGGTCAGATAAGCCACATCGCGCACCCACGTCGTCAGGTCATCGGAATTGAACTGATTCAGATGGGTGTGTCCACAGGCCCGCGCCAACACCTGCATGAGGGACACTGAGGCACCGAGAAATCGGTTCAATCGCTGTGCAGCAACTTGTACTTGGAGTCGGGAGCGCAGATGCTCCTTCTGTGTGGCAATCCCGACGGGGCAGTTGTTGGTATGACATGCCCGCATCCCGATACAACCGATCGCCTGCATCGCGGAATTCGCTGTCGCAACGCCGTCTGCGCCAAGTGCCAACGCTTTGGCGAAGTCAGCGGCTGTTCTCAAACCACCGGTGGTAATAAGCGTGACATCACTGTTTCCTGTCTCATCAAGATATTTTCTGGCACGTGCTAAGGCAGGCAGTGTCGGCACTGAGATGTTGTCTCGAAACAGGAGTGGTGCTGCACCGGTGCCACCGCCTCTACCGTCAAGAATAATGTAATCCACGCCGACGTGGAGTGCGGCTTCAATGTCCTTTTCGATGTGTTGCGCAGAGAGTTTAAACCCGATCGGAATACCGCCGGTCTCTTTCCGCACCAATTCCGCAAACTTTGCAAAATCGTCGAGTGTCTCCCAATCCGGAAACCGCGCAGGTGAAATTGCGGGTTCTCCGGGACGCAACCCACGTACTGCCGCTATCTCCTCCGTTACCTTGTTGCCGGGGAGGTGTCCACCTGTCCCTGTTTTTGCCCCTTGTCCACCCTTGAAATGAAATGCCTGCGCTTGTTCCAGTTTGTCGTACGAGAATCCGAACCGCGCAGAGGCGAGTTCATAAAAGTAGCGGCTATTTGCTTCGGCTTCAGCCAATAGCATACCCCCTTCGCCAGAACAGATGCCTGTGCCTGCCATCTCCGCGCCCTTCGCCAATGCGGTTTTCGCCTCAGCCGACAACGCACCGAAACTCATATCCGAGACGAAAATGGGGATTTCCAACCGTAAAGGCTTTTTGGCTCGCGGACCGATAACCAACTCAGTCCCGACTGGCACTTCATCAAGGTGCGGTGTTTTGTGAAGCTGCGCAACTACAAACTGAAGCGCATCCCAATTCGGTAAATCCTCCCGCAGCACACCCATCGCTGCGGTTTGACCGTGGTGTCCCACTTTACTCAGTCCATGACGTGCCAATTCCTGAATTTGGGTGACATAGGGTTCTTCCGAGGTGCCGTGGATGTCTTGGTAGTTCCCTTGATATTCATCGCGGTGGTAAGATTGCGGGTTCTGGCGTTCCCACTCCCGGATTTCGTCTTCGTCAACATAGACAGCGTCGTCTTCTATCCATGCGTTAAATTTGGCGAGGCGTTCTGTGTTCTGATATTCGCTGACACCGGTATCGTAGCGGTAATCCCAGTAGTGAACACCGCATATCAGGTTTTCGCCATCAATGTAACCGTCCGCAAGCAGTGCCCCGCGGTGATGGCATCTGCCATAGAACACGGAGACTTCGTTATCGTAACGGATAATCACGAGATCGACATTTGCAACAAGGGCATAAGCCGGCTCGCGGTCATTGAGTTCACTGAGATCAGCGATCTTTGTTTTCGTCATTTTTTCAGGACTTGTGCAAGGCAGTACCCGCCGTTCTACAAGAAGCGTCCGCGCAAGAAGCCTATTCAGAGAAGGCGACGGTCCAGATGTCTTGTTAGTCCGTCCTCCTACTCATTTTCCAGATAATTTTCGTTAATATAGCGTGCAATCAGCTCAATCTCACTCTCTTCAACGTAAAGCCCGATATCTATCATCCGTGTTATGAGCTCAATTGTCTCTTCTTCAGAGCGAGGTGGATAGTCTTCAACATCTGTGAAAGGATGACATTGCGAGCATTTGTCCTCAAAGAGTGCTTTTGCCTCCACTTCATCGTAAGTTACGGGTGCTGTATCCGTTGCGGCTTCCGCTTCCATAGCGACAGTTGCGATTTGCGCAGCCGCCTTCGCTTCATCTGCACGCATCTGTTCTTGGCGTTGTTGCCGGACGGAAGTCTGGATATCCGGTGTAATCGCGATGAGATATGCCGAGACTGTCCACTCTTCTTCCTCGTGAATCGGTTCACCGATCATCGGCTTTATTGCCATCCGATTGACAAGGCTGACCCAGTTGGTTGGGGTGCGTGGCTTCGCGAGGATGGTGCGTAAGTCATGGCAGACAACACACTTACCTTGTAGGACACGCTGACCCTCCCGCAATTTTCGCTTTGACGCGAGTTCGTCAAGTGGTGCTTCCGCTGGCAATCCTGCGTTTGCAATGAGTCGGCGGGTGCGCGCGATACCCTCATCACTGAATGCCCTTGTTTGTGTGCGCAATGCGGTTTCGCGGAATGTGAACGGCACCGACAATCCAATCAAGAGGTATGTACAAAGAAGCAGACACGTACCGATATACGGCATTGATTCCTCAAAATGCCGGAAAAACCGGAGGATAGCGATCTTGACGAGAATCAGCACACCGATCGTAATGCCGAGCATCAGATGTGCAACGGTGCGCGGTGGCAGTTCAACTTGGTAATTCCATAAACGCGGCACCATGTGCCACATCATAAACACATAGAGTATCGCATACGCATAACCGATGAACCGGTGGAGCAGCATCAAAGAAGGTGGTGCTTCACTCTTATGTGTTTCTTTGTTAAATGGGTAGCCCCATAACTTAAACATCAAGAAAACAGAGGCATTCGCGAGACCTAAGAAGATTAAGCCAAGAATTGCACTCGTTGAAGTAGACATATCGGCTATTCCTTCCTACGTCTCCAATATGGGACGATTTAATCGAGAGTGATACGGAGGTTCCATAACAGCGCGCTGACGTTCGTTTGCCCATTCCGGTATCTCATAGGCAGGGACATACGCCATATTACCCGCCGTGTAGCGCGTCAAAATTGAGCGTCGCGGATGTTCGGCAGTCCACGGGAGTGTGCCGTGCGTCACCGATTCCGTGAAGATGATGGCATCGCCTGCATCGCAGACAAGTTGCCGGATGTGCTCTTGGTGTTTCTGGTAAAGCCGCATCTCTTGCGGACACGGGTAGTTGCTCTTATGGCTGCCCGGGATGACGATTAACCCACCGACTCCGGGTGGTACGTCTGTCAACTGAAACGTGACGACGGTCAAACCGTTGTGCATGCGTCCATCGCGAAAGATGTAGTACTGGTTCGGATCGAAGCTGGGACCGGAGGATCCATGAAAAATAAAGCCTTCCGCACCTTTGTCCATCGAAATGAGGAACATATGATGATCCATGCGGAAGCCCTTTCCGAGTATCACATTGAGATAAGGAACGAGTGTCGGATGTGCGAGCATGTGTCGGAACGGGTTGCACCACGGCTCTTCCCATCCAAGCATACCGCCGAGTTCACCTCTACCCTGTTCGCCTTTCAGTTCTGGTGAACCGCCATCAAGCGTCTGATCGCGTGGACGGATACGTGCCTGATCACTGTGTTTGTCAATGGCTTCGTTCGCTATGGCTACCTCTTCGGGTGTTAGTACGTTTTTGATAACAAGGTAACCGTTCAGATCGAATAGATATTTTTCGTCAGCGTTCATCTTTGATTTCCTCCACCTCATTTTATCAAGTAGATTGCTACACCGCGTAAGCGACAGAACCGTCTTCACGTAGAGGTGTCGTGCCAGTGTTCATCGGTTGATAAGGATTCTGCTCGATTAAACTATCGTCAAGTTCAATACCCAAACCCGGAACTTCAGGAATCGGAATATAGCCGCCCTCCCGCTGATACGCCACTTTATAAACAGCGAAATCTGGGGATTCATCGCCTTTCGTATATTCTTGTGTGATGAAGTTCGGGATACTTGCATCTAAGTGTAGTGATGCAGCAGTAATAAGCGGTCCAAGGAAGTTATGCGTGACAACCGCGCTGTGATAGGCTTCAGCAATCGCCGCGATTTTCTTGCAGTGCGTGATACCGCCTGCCAAACCGAGATCCGGACGCACATATTGCGGTCCCCCTGCTTCAAGGAGTTCACGGAATTCCCAGATACTCACATTGCGTTCACCGACAGCGAGGGGTGTTGTCATCCTTTTCGCTAATTCCCCTTGCGTTGTGATGGTGTCTATCTGAATAGGGTCTTCAATGAAATAGAGGTTAAACGGTGCCAAAGCGGCTTCCAACACAATACTGTTCATTGGTGTCAGTTTCCGATGCACTTCAACAATCAGATCAAGATCGGGTCCACCGCCTTCTCGCGCCGCTGCGACAAGGTCACGGGCAGTCTTGACGAGTCGATCGACTCCCATATCTTGAAAGTTTCCGACCAACGGATCAAACTTGAGTGCCGTGAAACCTTCTTCGACAGCTGCTTTCGCCGCTTCAAACATCGTTTCCGGGGTACCGCCGCCGCCAAGGAGATGCAATCGGATTTTATCACGACAGTTTCCACCTAACAATTCCCAAATCGGGACCCCGAGATGTTTGCCTTTGATGTCCCACAAAGCGATGTCTACTGCACTAATAGCACCACTCAGCACAGTCCCGCGAAACGGACCCATACGATAGAGGTATTGCCAGTGATGCTCAATCCGTAACGGATTCTGCCCGATGAGATATTTCTCAAACGTCTTCACGATTTGATCAACAGCTTCTGGGTAGCCCCAGCAGGCGGTCTGCCCCACACCGCTGATACCCGTGTCCGTATGAATCCGAATCACGTAGCCATTCCGAATAAAAAACGACTCAATTTTATCAATCTTCATATAACGCTCCTACAAAAGATGGTTTCATTTGCTGCGTTGCATTGTATCACAAGCGCGCGAATTTAACAACATAGAACTAAAAAACGTCAGAGCCATTCAGTTTCGATTTTCCAATGGCGGGATCTTTCTTGTAGGAGCGACCTCCGGGTCGCGACACTCACTACCCGCTGATCACACTGCTATTTTGCTGACTGCTGACTGCTGGTTGCTGAAGACTGACAACCCATAACTGATAACTGAACGTCTCTGGAAACTTGACAAAAAAGGTTGCGCTATCGAGGTATCTGTAGTATAATTTCACTTAACCAGTTTAGGGTGGCACTGCTACGAAGCGGAACCTCAATTCTGTTTCTCCCACCTTCCGATTGTGGCAGGTGGATGAAAGAACTCGGTACTGGTA
>JAKZUG010000260.1:0-7627 GCA_047516705.1 Candidatus Poribacteria bacterium
ACACGAAAGATTACCAACTCAAAACGGGTGTCGGTGAGTGTGCAGGAGAGGTCGTAGCACTTGTCTCCATGAAGTTAGAAGAGGCAGATCGGCTCATCTACGAATCCGGATTGAACTTGGAGAAAGGTGAATATCAAGATTCCGCGGAGATGGCTTTCAATGCGATGATCAAAGCTGCAGACGGACTTCTGACAACGGTAGGTTTGCAATATATTGACGACGCGACCACCGTCAATGAATTCCGCACCCACTTCTTTGAACCGGGTAACTTCTTCCCGGGTTACGGTGCCCATATCTTCAAGGCGACGGAGGAAGATGCCTCTACGTTTGACCACGAGTTGGCACACCATCGGGTTGAAGAAGCGACGCTCGTTGTTGAAGAATCGCATAATGTCTATGGACGTATGCGTATCAAGCAAGAGGAAGAGGAAGAAAGCCGTCGTAAGACACGTCGCTCACGACCCGCCCGGAAACCGAGGGTTGTCAAGGAGACGAAACCCGTTGAGAAAATCGTTGATAGCCTCGATCTCAAAGGGGTCGCTTGCCCGTTCAATTATGTCCAAGCAAAAGTCCGATTGGAAACGATGCAACTTGGGCAGCTGCTGGAGGTCACCATTGATGATGGTGAACCGTTCGAGAACGTGCCGAAGAGCCTTACCAACGATGGGCATGAGATCCTTGACACTAAGAAGGTCGGAAAACACTACCGCCTTACCGTCCGGAAAGGTGAGTAGATTTTAAGATCGCGGTTCAGCGTAAGGCGAATCTCGTGGATATCTGCCTGTTATTGGACTTTACATCGCTGGCGATTGTCGTTTGTACCTAAAATAGGTATGAGCGACCAATCGCCTTTTTACAATGGGAAGTGCCATATCATGGATGCCGAACAGATTTATGAAATTCTTAACCGCGTGCGAACCTGGGATGCCAAGATGCGGATAGATCTCGCTCGTCAGATTTTGGAAACTGTCGTGCCGCCACAACCTCCTCTTCCTGCACAGACTATGACGTTGGAAGAAGTCCAGGCGATTATGAAAACAGATAAGCGTCCGCCTACTGACGAGGAGTGCGAAAAAATCCTTGAAGAGGAACGCCTGAAGAAATACGGATGATTCACGTTTTATTGGATACAAACGTAGTTCTGGATGCACTGCTTGATCGAACCCCTTGGAACATTCAGGCAAATGCTATCTGGCAAGCGCAATTAGACAAGCGGTTTGTTGCTTATGTCACAGCAACGACGCTAACCGACATTTTTTATATAAGCCGCCGCTATGGAGGACTTGAGAAGGCCTGGCGACTCGTTCACGCTGTATTGAATCAATTACCCGTTATCTCGGTCGGTCCCCGCGAACTACAATTGGCAACAAGGTTAGCAGGGAACGACTTTGAAGACAATCTGCAAATTGCCTGCGCGATGAGTAGACAACTTGACGTAATTGTCACTCGTGATCTTTCAGGATTTACAGGCAATAATATCCAAATTTTAACACCACAGCAGATGTTGTTGAGATTGTCCGAGGACGATTAAAGCAAGTGGAACGTGGTAATGATTGTCTTGTACTTCCGTAGAGGTTGTTAAGTTGGTTAGAATACAAGGTGAGACACTAATGCGAAAAATGGGAATGTGGCGTGATTATCTTGTTAAAAAACTTGCTGACCGAGAAAGGGCGATTGGCTATCTCCAAGTGATTCTTGACGACTACTATATCTACGGGGGGCTGCTGTAGTCAGAGATGCTCTTGATACTGTTGTTGAAGCTCAAGGTGGAGTTGCCGAACTTGCAAAGCAGACCGATATGGACCCGCAAATCCTCTCAAAAGTGCTATCCAATGACGATACACCTTTAATTGATGCACTTCAAATCGTTCTTAACGCACTTGGCTATCAACTTTCAATCAAACCACAAGAGTGCGAAAGTCCTAACCTTGAAACCGATACCGTACAAACGGTGCATGTAGCAGAAAGTCCAACCGTGCCGCACCACGCGACGAAATGATCAGGTGCGTATTGTATACACACGTGCACTTAGAGATCGAAGTGGATGAATCATAAAATTCTATAGTGATACGCGGATTGCCGTTTCGATTTTATTGTCAGTGGGAGTTTTTTATTGTAGTTGCAAGCGGCACTCAAGACCTTCCGGTCGCAATCTTCGCAGTATTTTTGACACATGATATCCTGATTCCGAAAATTATTTGGAATTTCATACTTATAGTAAAATCGGAAAATATGTTGACACTTTACGAAACAACAACCCCTTCCTTCGCTGGCGGGGTTTCTAACCCCGCCTATTCACAATGTCCAAGTAATTGTGGATTTTACTATAATAGGGCAAAAGCACTGGGCAAAGCTTGGCGAAATGAGTAGCGATTTTCATTTTTGTAAGAGGTTGTCTGTCAGTAAACTGAGAATCAAATTACGCCGACCGTAAAGAAATAAAAATTGACTTTCCACCAAACTTACGGTATAATAAAAAACAATAAACTCGGTGAGCAACACTGAAACGCAATACACTTATGGGGAAATAAATGGCAACAATCGTTAAACATAACCAAACAGGCAAACGTTACTGTTTGCTTGGTGCGGGTTTTGGTGTCTTTCAATCCTCGAAACCAAACATGTTTCTCGGCAATTTGCTGGCTGATGTGAAAGAGGGCGAGTACGCATTGGTTTGCGTCTGTAACAGCAAAGGAGAAATTTTCTGGTTAGAGGCGACACAGGTTACCGTTGTCAGCATTGACGGGCAGAACATCCAAGAACTCGCAACCGAATAGATAAATCTCAGTGTTCTTCTTATAGCGGGTGTTACCCTCAACTGCCTTGTTACTTACTCACGAAAGGAACTTTTTTTAGCAGAATGGATTTACAGCAGATTAACATCAAGGTTTTCACAATCGAAGATAGCAAAGTCAACTACACCAACTTCATCAAGGTCTTCAATCGCTGGATGGAGGAAGCGGATTCTGACGACTACTTGAACTACGCCGACTACTCGCATGTCGATGCAGGACCGAGTGTGCTATTGATTTTGAAGCAAGCCAACTATAGCATTGATGACGCTTATCATCAGTCCGGATTCCTCTACAATCGGAAGCATGCAGTCGAAGGTGATAACGCTGATAAGATTCGCCAGGCGCTCACAGAGGTGCTCTCCAAATGCGAACTACTTGAAGCATCTGCTGAATTGGAAAATGCTGTACATTTCAACGGCGGAGAGCTTTTGTTCATGGTAAACAACCGCTATATCGCACCGAATACACAGGAAACAGCAACAGCCATTCAGGCAGACTTAACACCTGTCCTACAACAGATGTATGGTGGTGACGATTTCAGGGTAGAACGCACTTCCGAGGACGCACGCGAACGGTTCGCCTTGCGAATCTCCGCGAATTCGGATAAAGCGATTTCAGAACTCCTCTCCAATCTGGGAGGCTAAGATGTTTAATTTCAGCAAGGAACAGATTGAACGCTACAGCCGCCATATTATCCTCAAAGAGGTCGGTGGGATGGGGCAGACGCGGCTCCTTGAATCGAAAGTGCTACTCATCGGTGCGGGCGGACTCGGCTCCCCTGTGGGAGTCTACCTCGCCGCGGCAGGGGTCGGTACACTTGGTATCATTGATGATGATGTTGTTGATCTCAGTAATTTGCAACGTCAGATCTTGCACGGTACGAGCGACATCGGTATCCCGAAGACAAAATCCGCAGAAGCCACTATCGCAGAGATGAACCCCGATGTCAAAGTGGTCCCTTACAATGAACGGATTACCTCAGAAAATGCCTTCCAGATTCTGGAACAATACGATCTGATTGTAGACGGGTGCGACAACATACCAACCCGTTACCTGCTCAACGATGCATCCGTTATGTTAGGCAAACCGGTTGTGCATGGAAGTATCTTCCAGTTTGAAGGGCGGGTGACTGTCCTGTATCCGGGCAAAGGTCCGTGTTACCGATGCATCTATCCCGAACCGCCACCACCGGGGATGGTCCCCAGCTGCCAAGAGGCAGGTGTCTTTGGGGTGTTACCCGGTATCATCGGAACGATTCAAGCCGTTGAAGCGATTAAAGTCCTCCTGGATATCGGCGATCCGTTAATCGGAAGCCTGCTACTTTTCGATGCGTTATCGATGGATTTCAACCGGCTGAAACTTCGTCAAGATAGCGGTTGCCCGATGTGTGGTGAGAATCCTACCATCCACGAGTTGATTGATTATGAAGAATTCTGTCAGGTACAGTGGTAAGTGTTAGGGCTATTTAGTTTTAGGCTTTTTAGCCATTTTGGTAGGAAAGTCGCGATTCGGAGATCGCTCCTACAGGGGTATGTCGCAATTTAGCATTCACTTTTATTGGAGAACTAAATGACCGTATAGGTGTATGTTCAATTTAGAATTGTCTCCAACAAACTACCTCTGATCAAAGAAAGGCAGAACGATGCAGCGGAGCCTTTTAGCATGATTGGTTTGCTCTTAGTTATTATGATTAGACTATTCTAATCATAATAACTAAACAACTCGGGGATATTGAGAAAAGTCTATATAGGATTGAGAAACATCTTGAGCGAATGAATGGGAGAGATGAGGATTGATAAACGGGTGGAGACCAGCGACTAAAAAACGCTACCGATGCCTCTGCTTGTTCCTATATTTTTTCAAGTTTCTATTACGCCAGAACCTCCCGCCGGATCGGTGAGTCAATAAACAGCGAATTCCCACCATCAACCGTCAATTCTAATCCCGTGACCCACGCTGCCTCGTCCGAGCAGAGCCATAGTGCTGTATAAGCTACATCTATTGGGTTACCGAGTCGTTCTAACTGCGCCTCCGCTGGAGCGATTTTTCCATCTGGTAGCGGATCCCAAATAATACCCGGACATAACGCATGAACCCGAATGTTTTTGTTATACAACTCCTTCGCGAGGTTCTTTGCTGCCGCCACCATCCCGGCTTTCGCAACAGCGTAAGCACTGTTTGCGTCTTGTCGTACCCGTTCACCTGCGGAAATAGTGATAAGGCACCCACCGCCGCGTGCCTCTAAAATCGGGACAAGCCGACGCACAGGATTGAACATTGAAGGCTATAATTTTTTTTGGCTATAGCCTATCGCAGATTTCATGAGTTTCAACGCTGTGTGAATCTGAGGGAGTTCTTCAAACCCGTAAGATATGCGTAATTGTCGCTTTCCAACCTCGACCATATCGCCATTTGGATGGACGCAGTGTTCACCGGGTATGTAAATTACCTTGGGATGTTGGGAGTCTAACGGTCCGTCAACCGCTTCCTGTCCAGTCGTTCGCGTCAGAAATTTGAAAAAATCGGAGGTTGCACCTGTTGCCGTATTTGCCAGTGTCAAATAGAAGTAGAACCCAGCACTCCCACCGCGGCACTCCTGAATATTATCGCCAAGCAATTCTGCTATCCATGTTTTGACCTGTTTCGCCTTCTGCTGATACCCGTTATTGACCTTCTCAATCTGTGCTTCAATACCGTTGTCGAGCAGGTAGCTGGCAATTTCTTGATTGATTAACGGCGCGCTGAAGCCGATGTCGCTTGTACGCTGGATGATGCTGTTGAGGAAGGGACCCTTGGAACCGATGAGGTAGCCGATACGCAACCCTGGGGCAAGAATCTTTGACAACGTGCCGATCTCGTAGACGATGCCAAGATCGTCGTAGCATAACGCTGATGCCAAAGGTTCGACAGTGCTGTCATGCACAAGATCGCGATAGGCGTTATCAAAAAAAAGTGGGATTTTCTGTCCAACTTCGGACGATAGCCGAGTAACAATATTGACCAGTTCCGCTTTACGGTTATTGGACAGGATCGTGCAGGTAGGGTTGTTGACAGTCACAATATAGAAGAAGCGGATCGCTGCTCTTTCGTCACCGAGTGTTGTAAGTTTTGCCTTCAGAAGTTCGGTGTCAAGTCCATCGTCATCCTCGGGTATCGCTACAACCTTGAAACCTTTCCTCTCCAAATCATTGCAGTAGATATAATACATCGGGTCTGCGGTAAATATGATACCAGCAGGAAGGAGGTGCGTGATGCTTTCTAACAGACTCGTCGCACCATTCGCTCCGATAACAATATCTCGACTGTTTAAGAGTTGTTCAGTTATACCGCCAATCCGGTTCTCAATATGGAACCGTCTGAGCGATTCGATCAGGTTGGGGGACCCCTGCGCGCCACCGTAATTAAGAGAAGCGCGATACTTTTCAGGGTGCGCGAGCACTTTCTCACACGCAAGCTGGATTTGTTGGTGTGGAATTGTTCGTTCATTGACATATCCGACACCGAGATTGATGTCGCATCCATCTCGAAAACCGACAGCAAAATCGGTCATCAATCGATTAACCGGGGAGGGGATACTTGAAGCTTTCCCGTATTCAGAAAGCAGGACATCGCGAATCTTCATATTGCGTTGGGATTCCGCGTTGTGGGGACAAACCTGAATATCTGTGCGTTTATAATAAATTCCTCAAAGCAGATTCAAGCGTCGGGTAGCGAAATTCGTAGCCGCTAACTTCCGTTTTCTCTGGAACCACATTCTGACTCAGTACAACAAAGTCAGCAAATTCACCCATCATGAGTTTCAAGCCAAACGTTGGGACGGGCAACAGGGTTGGCCGTCGCAGCACCGCACCGAGTGTTTTTGTAAACTCTGTGTTTCTGACAGGTGTAGGTGCGGTCGCGTTCAGTGGACCGCGAATCTCGCTATTCTCTAAAGCGTGCAGCACAATACCTACCACATCGTCAACATGAACCCAAGACATCCACTGCCGACCGCTGCCGAGTATACCCCCGACTCCCATTTTAAAAGGCGGGAGTACCTGTGCCAACAATCCACCGCCTAACCCAAGCACAAGCCCGATGCGAACCATGACGACCCGAATCCCAAGCGCAATCGCTTTTTGGGCTTCCGACTCCCATTCTTGGCAGACTTCAGCGAGAAAATCGGTGCCAGCTGGCGAAACCTCTGTAAAACGTTCGTCACCGCTGTCGCCGTAGTATCCAATTGCGGAGGCGCAGACAAGCACATCGGGTTTTGTGTCTGCTGCCGTGAACGATTCAACCAGATTCCGCGTAGAAAGAATTCGGCTATCCCGTATCCGCTGTTTTTTTTCGGCGTTCCACCTTCCTGCTATTGTTTCACCTGCCAGATGAACGACCGATACCATATCGGATATGGCTTCCGAAGGCAGTTTTTCGGTTTCAGGGTTCCAACCGTAGACCGCTCTTGCTGATTTCAATTTACTCTGTGCGCGTGACGGGTTTCGGGATAACACATGCACTGTATCGCCTTGTTCGTGGAGGGCAGTACAGACTCGACTACCGATGAATCCGGTACCGCCGGTGACCAACACATTTGCCATTTTTTTCTCCGTAATGTTCCCTATTTTGACAGCTCAGTGATGGCGGTTTCCAATTTTCTATAGTCATCAACAACGGCATCACTGAGTGTGTCATCTCCATCTCCTTTGTTGAACCCTGAAAAGCGAATCGCCTTCATTCCTGCGTTTTTTGCGCCAACGATATCCGTTCGGAAAATATCGCCAATATGCACTGCTTCCGCAGGTTTGGCATGCAGTTCTGTCAGTGTTGAATGGAATTGCACAACTTGAGGC
>JAKZUG010000261.1:0-5121 GCA_047516705.1 Candidatus Poribacteria bacterium
GCGTTAAACTTGAAGAGACATTTAAAAAAAATATAGAAAAAAAGACACACCGAGATAAGGAACGCCACAGCGGAAACCCGAAACTTCAGAAAAATCGAGTGCCAAGCACCTAACCGCTGAGGGAGATAACAATGATGTTTCAGAAAAACCACACATTTTGGCTGTTAAGCCTACTTTTTGTTATCACCGGATGCACGATTTTCTCGAAAAATTCATCTCCTCCACCAATAGTTGACCCATTGGTGGAGCGCAATCGTCAGTGGCAGGAGCAGGTTGAGACAGGCAATAATGAACTAAAAGAGGGGGATCTGCGCGCAGCACTCGTCGCTTACGAAGCCGCTATCGCAATCCGACCCGATGCCAGTGCAGTGCAGCACAAAGTAGCGGAAATATACCTCCGACTTGAGGAATACGAAAATGCAAGGAAGGCATTTGTCGCTTTTTTGGCACTTGAACCGAACAATATCACGGCTCTAAACTATGCCGGATACATTTCTGAAAAATTAATCGACTATGCCGCCGCTGCAGGATACTATGAACGAGTCCTCCGTGTTTCAGTAGACAACCTCTATGCCTTGAACCATCTTGGTTTAGCCTACAAACAGCTCGAACGTTATGATGAAGCGGCGGAGGTCCTTCACAAAGCGTTATCGGTTGATCCGAAATGTGAACGTCCTGAAAGTGAAAATTTGCACAATTACTTGGGATTAACCTATCTGGAACAAGGCAAACTCGGCGAGGCAATCGCCGAATTACGGGAATCTATTCGGTTGTTTCCGAAGGACACTTGGGCAGGAGAAACGCTCGCGACACTCTATGAAGATCAACAGCGTTACTTTGAGGCACAACTGCAATACCAACGAATTTTGGAAATTGATCCGGGCAACCTCCTCGCCTTAACACGGTTCCAAGCACTCGCGCAACTAAATCTTGGTTCGATCCAGGTTACCGATGTGCCGCCTGTCACACTCCTGAATCCGGACGTTGAGCACATTATCGCAAACGCTCCAGATGCGAGCGACTATCCTGACGCTGACACCTTGGTGCTATTCAACCATTTCAGTCACGATGTTTTACCGAGCGGACAGTCGCGTTACACAACACATCAAGTCGTTAAAATCTTCACCGAAAGAGGCATTCAGAAATATGGGGACATTGCCATCCCGTACCAACCTGCGGCGCAAAATATCGGTGTGAACATCGCAAGAACAATCGCAGCGGACGGCACAGTCCTACAACCACCAAATGAGGCGTTTAACGACGTAACGCCGCCCGGATTATTGTCTCAAAACCTCTACTCCGACGCTATGTGGAGGGTTATCTCTATGGTTGGTCTCGCGCCGGGAGTCTGTATCGAGTATCAGGTAACGCTTGAAGATAAAGTGCCTGGAGGCGAGACATGGATTACAGGAGGATACAATTTTCAGGCAACAGAGGCGACACTGGAAACCAGATTTGCCCTTCAGATGCCGGAATCGTGGCCCGTTCAATGGCAAGTTGCTAACGACCCACGTCCACAGAATCCCGATATATTACACACAGAAAATGATACCGTCATCTATATTTGGAAGTATGGCGAGACACCTGCGCTTACATTAGAAGGAGGCATGCCGCACCTTAACGACATCGTGCCACGCTTGCGCTATTCCTCGATTAAAGAATGGGACAGCGTCTACACATGGTATAAAGATCTCGCGAAAGGAAGATATACCCCAGATGCCGACATTGCGGCAAAGGTCCAGCAGCTAACCGACAATCTGATGACAGAAGATGCTAAGATACGCGCTATCTATCATTTTGTCGCTACAAATATCCGATACGTCGGTATTGAACTCGGTCAGAGTGCTTACCAACCCTCACCTGCCACCGAAGTTTTTCAAATGCAATACGGTGATTGCAAAGATAAAACCACACTTCTGATTTCAATGCTCGATTTGGCGGGTATCAAAGCCTATCCTGTCTTGCTGAGTATCGCACCATACGAACGGGTTGATACGACACTACCATCGCTCAGCCAGTTTAACCACATGGTTACCGCAATTCCTACCGGTCCAGATACTTATATATGGTTGGATCCTACATCTACAACCTGTAGTTATGGCGATATCCCGTATAACACGCAAGGACGCACAGGGTTTCTTATCTCCGATACACACGGCGAGTTTGTGGAGACACCTGTTTACCCACCAGAATCCAATCGGCTTGTAAGCACAACAGAATTGACGTTAGACAACGACGGTAGTGTACAAGGCACTCTCTACATCCAAACAAACGGACAGTATAACCTGAATACCCGATGGGCATACCAACAGATACATCCTAATGCCCTGAAAACCACCTTAGCCACTGAACTCAGCCATCAATTTCCGGGCATCCAGGTAACGTGGTCCGACATCTCCGACCTTAACGATCTAAACGTGCCGGTGACAATCAATCTCGGTTTTCATGTTGAGAATTACGGGACGTGGGTGGGAAACGATGTGCTATTACCCTTACCGATTGATGAGTTCGCGGACTACGCTGAAACCTTTGCTAACGAACAACGCACCTATTCATTGGATTTAGGCTACCCAATGCAAATTGAAAAGGCAATCCGCATCCAGATTCCAGACGGATGGGCAGCTACACTGCCGAAGGACATTCACCACATTATAGAGAATGCGGAACTTACTCGGCAGTACAAACAGGTTGGGAATGTTATCACTTATCAACTCGTTTTTACGCTTAAAAATCGGATATTTCCAGCGGCTGCGTATTCAGCAGCAAGATCACTTTTTACGGCTCTTGCGAGCGAAGATGGAAGTCATGTGTTGTTAAAGACTGGTGACGATAATCACATGTCGCGAAAATGATGGCTGTTCGGCTTACGAAGTTACTCTTTGACATACTTCCAACCGTCAATCAAAACAGGAAGTCCGCGAATGAGACACATAGCGACAGTCACAGCAGAGAGTATTACGCCTGCTAATTCCAAACCGACGACTAATTCCGGATGGATGCCAGAATTCTTGAAAGCAATAACACCGCCAAGATAGATGAAAGCGACTGCTTTCGCAATGCCATAGATACTACGGCTTATTCGTGAACTGGTAAGGGCACGGGTCCATTTGGAAGACATCATAGAGTTCTCGCCGAAAGCAGTCTTGCCTTGTGCAAAGGCGGCACTCCGCAAACCATCTGTAAAAAAGCCACGTGCAATCACGATCACTGGGATCCAGAACGGAATCAATCCAACGACGGCGAAGTAAACCCAGAAGACGCATTCGACAATTCGGTCGCCGACGATGTCAAACAATGCCCCGAAAGCGGAAGTCTGATTGAGTTTGCGAGCAACATAACCATCAACCGCGTCAAGAAACAGGATCAAACCGATCAGTGCAACAAGCAAAATGTCTAAGTAGATGTGATGTCCAAAAAGGGAAATCACAACAAAGACGAGAATCAGGCGGAAAAGCGTAATTAAATTCGCAATCATGTTTTTACTCCTTTGCCGGATGGGATCTCCTTGCGTCATTTCTTTTTAGGTTTAGGGTCTATCTTTTATAGTAAAGTCCAAAAACATCTGAACACAATAGGGTTTGATACTTCACCGCCGCTGGCGAGGTTTCCTAACCTCGCCAATTCCTTAGTGTCCATTTAATTGTAGGCTTTACTATAATAGTAGCATACTGGTTCGCCAAAAACAACATCAATTTTCAAACAGAAGAGGTGCTTATTCTATGAACGAAAACAGAAAACCCAATATCGTCCTCATTTTGAATGACGACATGGGCTTTTCGGACTTAGGCTGCTACGGCGGCGAAGTCCACACTCCGAATCTTGACCGGCTCGCCGCGGGTGGGCTGCGGTTTACGCAATTTTACAATACTGCACGCTGCTGCCCATCCCGTGCCTCCATGCTTACTGGGTTAAACCCGCACCAGACCGGAGTAGGGCACATGATGAGCGACGATGGGCTTGAGGGCTATCGTGGGGACCTCAATGACCGTTGTATCACCGTTGCCGATGCCGTCCGATCAGAAGGTTACGGCACGTATATGAGCGGCAAATGGCATATCTCTCGCCACACGGGTCCCGATGGGCCCAAACACAGCTGGCCCTGCCAGCGCGGGTTTGATGAGTACTACGGTATTATCACGGGTGCCGCGAACTTCTGGAAACCAAATACTCTGACACGCAATAATACGCGTATCCAACACGATGAACTACCCGAAGACTATTTCTTCACAGATGCTGTCAGTGATGAAGCAGCGACGTATATCCGAAATCATACTGAAAAGACACCAGAACGTCCGTTTTTTACTTATGTCGCTTACACGGCACCACATTGGCCCCTGCACGCGCACGAAGAAGACATCGCATACTACAATGGACGTTTTGCCGCTGGGTGGGACGAACTCCGAGAAGAACGGCTCTCACGGATGCGGGAGATGAAGGTTTTGGATGAGGCATGGCAACTCACGGCACGAGATCCCTCCCAACCTCCTTGGAGCGAGGCAGAATACAAAGAGTGGAATCAACGCCGCATGGAGGTCTACGCGGCACAAATCACCCGGATGGATGCAGGCATTGGACGCATTATTAACACGTTGGAAGAGACAGGGCAGCTTGACAACACGCTCATCCTATTTTTAGCCGATAACGGTGGTTGCGCTGAGGAACTCGGAGGACCTCCAGCAAAACGCGACAGCGGTTCACTCATCAGCACCGAGACCACCTCCGATGGAAAACCTGTCTATCGTGGCAACGACCCAAGCATTATGCCGGGTCCCGAAACTACCTATCAAAGTTACGGCGTTCCGTGGGCGAACCTATCCAATACGCCGTTCCGATTGTACAAGCACTGGGTGCATGAAGGCGGTATCGCTACCCCGTTAATAGCACATTGGCCGGATGCCATAAAATCCGCTGGAGAATTACGGCATCAACCCGGACAACTGCCAGATATCATGGCAACATGCCTTGAAGTTTCGGGCGCAACTTACCCTGAAGAACACGACGGACTGTTTAACACGAGGGCGATTTTGCCGTTAGAAGGAACAAGCTTAGTGCCGATTTTTGATGGAAAGGATAACGGTAAAGAGGTACTCTATTGGGAACATGAAGGTAATTGTGCAGTCC
>JAKZUG010000262.1:0-4406 GCA_047516705.1 Candidatus Poribacteria bacterium
ACGAATGCAAAACGGGCATTACCCGATCTGTTTCTACTGCTTATCGGCAACCTCGTCTTGTTTATGGGGATCGTTCTTATTTTTACGAAAAGCGAAGTGTAAAGTAGTTGTCAGTTGTCAGAGGAATAGTTATCAGTTGTCAGTCTTCAGTTAAAAGAGGGTTCCGTTAAACGATAATCTCTTAACTGAAACCCGATAACTATTTGGGCAGCCACATCCACTTTATATGTCACAGACTGAAGACTAATAAAACGATAGTCTCTTAACTGAAAACTGATAACTGACCACCGAGAACTAAAAAATGATTTGGCATATCGCAAGGCGCGAACTCTACGACAATCTGAATAGCCTCCGTTTCGCATTGGCGACGGTTTTGCTGTTGGCATTGATGCTGACCAATGCGGTCCTGTATCTGCGTGAACACCCAGCGCGGACACAAGCGTATCATAACGCCGCTGCTGATGCTGTAAAGACATTAGAAGTACGCAGCACCAGTTTATATTGCCTTGCTACACAAGGACCTGGCGATCTCCACAAAGCACCTTCACCCCTCCGTTTCTGTGCGGAAGGCGATGAGGCGTTCCTACCAACACGCGCCAGCGGAGCGAACTACGCTCGCGAGATCGCCAACGTAACTGCCATTTGGCGGATGGGTTACCCACAAGAGACCCCAAATCTATTCAATATCCGTCCTGATTTTACAACACTGGATTGGGCATTCATCGTCGGCTATGTGCTGAGTTTTGTCGCGCTCCTGTTCACCTTTGACTCAATCTCCGGCGAACTGGAACGCGGGACATTGCGGTTGACATTAGCGAACCCTATCCCGCGTCACATTGTCTTGGTCGGGAAGTTTTTAGGCGCGTTCATCAGCATTAACATTCCGTTTGTACTTGCGGTGCTGATGAACTTACTCCTCATCTCTACCGCTGACACAGTACAACTCAATACCGAGGCGTGGGGACGTTTAGGCATCATGTACGGTATCGTTGTCCTCTATACATGTCTCTTTATCGCTTTGGGACTCCTCGTCTCCGCATCAGTGCGAGAGAGTGGTGTGAGTCTCGTAGTGCTGCTGTTAATCTGGGTGAGTTTTGTGGTATTTATGCCGAATACATTGGCATCTATCGGCAGTCGAACATCGGTACCGATCGCTTACATGGAATTTTGGGAGCAGCGCATCCGGCTTGGAGATGAAGCGCGTGAAGCATACCGCGATAAATACGGAGATTCGCAGACTCCGCCACCCGTGCACGTACTCGGCGAGTATGTTTCCTCAGAAGCAGAAGAATATGAACGTTTCAATGAGGCATATTTGAAACAGCAGATTGCACAAGGGAAACGGGCACGTGCGATAACCCGTATCTCACCGACAGCGATCGTCCAACGTCTCTTTGAATCTTTTGCGGGAACGGGTTTTGAACGGCATCTGCAATTTATTGAGAATGCGCAGCGTTACGCCCGTCAGTATCGCGAATTCGTCGTTGATACAGATAGAGCAGACTCGGAGAGTCTTCACGTCGTTGGAATTCGCGAAGGTATGTCGCAGAAGGCTGTCAGTCCGGAAGCAATTCCTAAATTTAAAGACACACTTAGTCTCAATCGCGACTTCAATACTGCAGCGACGGATTTATTGCTATTGGTGTTGTTTTTGGCAGTGCTTGCGTCAGGTGCGTATCTCGCGTTTGTGCGCCTTGAGATATAGGCAGTAGGCCGCAGCCCCGCGATCCGATATTGAACAAGATCTTTTTGGAATCCTGCAAACTTCGCCAAAAAATGCGATCGCACCCCGAAAATCGCAAGAAACTGGTAAAATTACGCGGTTCAACGTAAGAACCGACTAAATTCACTCCGTCGTAAGCATCCCCATAACACCTAATTATTCACAAAATGTGAAAATTATTTATATATCCAGCAAAGTGCGTTTTTCGCCATCTAAGATTACATGCCGAAAAGGGTCATAATTTAGCAAACAATTTTTGTATAATGAATACACATAATGTGTCGCCATTAATATTTTTAGCGCGTTAACTGCAGGAAGTGGATTACAAGCAGATTTCTGTTTTTCTCAGCGAAATAACTTTTTACAAAAAAGTAAACCCTGAGACACTTTTTGATAAACCCAATAGACACCTACATTTTGTAGGTCAATAGCGCAAAATATGCTTGGAATTTTAAGGGTTTTGACACAAATACTGAGCATTATTAAGAGAACTGGCACGAAATTTGCTACAACCTATCTGATAAATAGATGCGTGTGTGGCCAAATCGTTTGAAAAAAGGAGCATCTCTGCTAAACTTACCATATACCGTGAAAAGGAGATGCTTTCTATGGAACTCACTGACGATGCGTGGCATATCATTCAACCCCTATTACCTAAACGCCCGACTGCAAAAAGAGGCAGACCGTAGCGGGAAGACCAAGAGGTGCTTGATACGATCCTTTGGATACGCCACAAGGGTACGCCGTGGAAGGATTTATCGGGTGAGTATCCGCCTTATCAAACCTGCCACCGGCGTTTTGGACAGTGGTCTACCGATGGGACGTTAGCAAAAGTGCTTCGAGCAATTGCGAGTAAGTTAGAGAAACGCCGTTGCTTGAACATCAGCGAATGTTGTATTGATGCCAAGTTCATCCCTGCGAAAAAAAGGGGGTGAGTGTGTTGGGAAAACCAAGTGCGGTAAAGGGACGAAACTGATGGCTATCACTGAGAAGCGGGGTCGTCCTATTGCCGTGTTCATTGAAAGTGCATCCTTTCATGAGGTGCGTTTGGTTGAAGCGACCTTACAAGCGTGTTTTGTCTCAGAGTCGCCTGCGATATTGATAAGAGACAAAGCGTATGATTCGGATCCCTTGGACGCTGTGTTGCGATGTGAAGGTATTGAGATGGTGGCACCGCATAAGAAACCGTAAGCGTCCTGCGACACAAGAGGGTCGTCGTTTGCGTCGGTATAAACGGCGTTTCCAAGTGGAGCGTTTCTTCAGTTGGATAGATGATTTTCGACGTTTGGTCGTTCGCTGGGAATATCATGCTACGAACTATTTAGGATTTCTTCACCTCGCCTGCATACGTATGTTGATTAAATATTTATGAGATACGCTGTACTAAGATACTGGAAATTTATAGGTATATGTTGTGTTGCAATATGTTTACTTGGTTTCTTTTTCTTGCGCTTTGGTGCAGAGAAAGAACCTATCAAAATTTACAAAGCAACAACACCCTTAAAAATTTCTAGAATACCGTCGCATGAGTCTATACCGCTGAGAGAAGTAGACAAGAATGAATACTCTCGACAAGAAGAAACACAGCGGCTACAACCCCGTGCGACTTTATCAGAAAAACCAGAGGCTTCTAGTGAACAACTCGTTAGTAAAGATGTTATTTCTAATGATACCGATGTTGAAGATGAAGTAGAATTAGAAGCAACAGATTATTTTTCTAATGAGAAGATAGAACTACTTGTTAAAGAGTTGATTTCCGACTGGGATAACTTTTTAGTGGACTTGTCATACAAGTATCCTATCTTGTTAGATTCAGAGTTAATTCAAGTTATGGCTCGAACAAAAGAAGGTCGACGAAAAATTAGATCTCAAGCAGAATCTATGCTTGAAGAATCATTGGATTATCTCGCCTTTCGGTTTAATCAATTTCCAACTGAGATGGTACATAAGATCTTTGATCTAACCGAACTAGAATTTCAGAAAGAATATAATGGAAATGTCCCAAAGAACATTCAGAAAGCTCTGGATGCAATGAGGGCAAGACTTAACTAAAGGAGATTTTACAAATGATTTTCACTGGTTTTCTAGCACAGACACACCGAGAACGGGTTCCTGTTCTTAATGTTATCTGTGTTGCATGTATAGCACTTATGCTGCTAACAAATGTCTACATGGTGCACACATCTCACGCAGGTGTATACACTGTCGCTAAATATGTCGCTGGCGGTGTTGCAGTTATCGGGGGCGGTGCTATGCTCATCGCCACAGCACCCGCTTGGGTTCCATTCGTCACAGCTGGAGCAGGAGGTCTTGCGCTGGTATACTCAATTATGGACGAGTTCGACGACGATGAAGACGAACCCGAAGATGATGACGATGATTCCTACGATTATTACTATGATCTTCACGAAGAAGCCACTAGCTGGTAGTATCAGACACTTATCTAGTAAATCATCAAAAAGTGCATCATAAGATGCACTTTTTTCCATCCATCCATCTTTATTTTTTTTGCTTTTTTTCGCAAAATATCGTATGCTAATATCATTTCTGAAATATAATATTTCATTAGGAAATTTTATGACATATTGGTATTCATACAGAAAGCGAATGTAAGAGGCGCAATGAATTGCGCGACTACAAAAGGTGTTTTTGTTAATGAAAAGTAATCATATAGAAATGGTAT
>JAKZUG010000263.1:0-3820 GCA_047516705.1 Candidatus Poribacteria bacterium
CGCAGCCACGTACTACAGTCATTCGCGGCGATCACATAAAGCCAACTCGCAAAACTGTGTGGCTTCTTCAGTGTTGCCAGTCTTTGGTAGGCTTTCAAGAATGTATCCTGTGTGAGTTCCTCGGCGACGTGGAAATCGCCAATTTTTCGCCACACAAGCGCGTGAACCTGTTTCTGATATTTTTTCACAAGTTCAGCAAAGGCGTTTTCATCACCATTGAGGGTGCGGTGAATTAATAGAGCATCCGTGTTTTTCATAAGTCACCTCCGATAGTGCTATAGTGACGCTAATTAGGGGTGAAACGGTTGCATAATTCCGCAAAAGTAGGAGTGTGTTTGGATAAGGAGGATTGAGATTCGATATGTGATCCAAGTTTCTACCATTAAAAAACGTGGTTTAGGATCAAGCATATAGATTGAATAGATCACGTAGTTCCAGATTACCTATAACTTTTATGAGGTAACTTGGATGATATAGCACATTAAATTTTGACGGTGTTGCCTAACTAATAATGGTACGGATATACGCAAAGTCCCCCTGATAAGGGGGATTTAGGGGGTTTCTTCTAAAACGAACAAGGAAACCAAACCATTATGTGGACGATACCCTCTAAATTTTCACACCTCGCCATTCATCTGTAGCACAGGTAATATCAACAACGTTGCCATCTGGATCTGCTACTTTGAAAGAGCGTTCAGGCGCTTTATCGGCACTGATTTCGTCGCCTTTTTTCACATTGTCCATCAACAACTCAAATCCGCCGTCGCGAAGTGTGTTGTAAATGCTTGCCAAATCTTCAACGATGATACCGAAGTGGATGAATTCTGTTCCTTCCGCAAAGGGTGCGCGTTCCTCGCCATTGTACTGGAGAATCGTCATGTTCAGTGTACCGTCGGAGAGGTCAAGTCCACCGCGTCCGCGATAACCAACAAACGCAAAACCGATGGATTCATAAAATCGACGGGAGGCTTCCATATCTTTGGTTCGCAGTGCGATGTGTCTCAAAAAAGCCATTGTTGTTACTCCTTTTTGATAAGAAGAACTGAGCAGTCAAAACTTATTGGAATCGCATTTTATTCTACATGAGTGTTGTTTGAATGTCAATAGTAACATTATATCTGGATGGGACAGAAAATTACCTTTTGAAAAAAGGAGAGCTGTGCTATAATAAAATTGTGTTTAGGCGCGTCAGTAGATGCGCTTGCAAGAAGAGATACAGAAGAATTGAGATATATAAAAAACGTTATGCTAAAACCGAAACCCGGTATTGACACGATTCAACCCTATCAGGGTGGTAAACCGATTGAAGAGGTCCAGCGTGAGTTGGGCATCACTGACATTATTAAATTAGCATCCAATGAGAACCCGTTGGGTCCGTCACCGTTGGCAGTGCAGGCGATTGCTGAGAGTGCCGCACAGGTACACCTCTATCCCGATGGTAACGCCTACTACCTTAAAAGGGATCTCGCACAATATATCGGGGTTTCTCCTGAACACTTGATTTTAGGGAACGGTTCAAATGATGTGCTGCAATTAGTCGCCGAAGCATACATTGCTCCAGGCGATGAAGTCGTCTATGCGGCGGGTGCTTTTGTCGTTTATAGCCTTGTGACGAAGTTATGCAGTGCAACGGCTGTTGTCGTGCCAATGGTGGATGATACACACGATCTCTCCGCTATGGCAGCGGCGATCACTGATAAAACAAAGGTTATCTTCATCGCGAATCCGAATAACCCGACCGGGACGATGGTCACAGCGGATGAGACCGCAGCATTTATGGAACAGGTCCCAGCGAATGTGCTTATCGTTTTTGACGAAGCCTACTATGAATATGTCGCACGTTCAGACTATCCGCAGACGTTGCCTTATGTTCTGGAGGGGCGGAATTTCATTATCACTCGAACATTTTCCAAAATTTATGGGCTTGCAGGACTGCGTATCGGTTATGGCATCGCGCCACCTCCGTTGGTTGAGATGTTGAATCGGGTACGGCAGCCGTTTAATTGCAATTTAGTCGGGCAAGCAGCGGCACGCGCCGCACTGAAGGATACGGCTCACGTTACCGAAAGCCAAAAGAGCAACGCAGCCGGAAAAGCGTTCCTGTATAATGCATTTGACGATATGGGACTTCGTTATGTCGAGACGGAAGGCAATTTCATCATGTTGCACGTGGAACAGTCAGGGACAGATGTCGCCGATGCACTTCTGAAACAAGGGATCATTGTGCGTCCAATAGCAGGTTACGGCTATCCAAATGCAGTCCGTGTAACAATCGGCACGCAGCAGGAAAACGAAAGATTAATCACTGCACTAAAAGTTGTCAGTTATCAGCTATCAGTTTAACCGACTACTGATAACTGACGACTGATAACCATAAAAAATATATGAAAGACCTAATACAGCTCAACAACAAACGCCCTACACGGCAAATCATGGTGGGGAACATTCCAATCGGCGGCGGCAGCCCTATCTCTATCCAGACGATGACGACAACGCTGACGCACGACATCGATGCCACACTGGCACAGATAGAACGGTGTGCAGAGGCGGGGGCACAGATTGTCCGCGTTGCTGTCCCGGAGGAACCGGACGCGAAGGCATTGAGTTCGCTGGTGAAACGTGCATCCGTTCCGATAGTATCGGATATCCATTTCAACTACCGATATGCGCTCGCTGCGGTGGACGCAGGCGTAGCAAAGGTTCGTATCAATCCGGGGAACATCGGCAGTGAGAAACGGATTGCCGAGGTACTGTCTGCAGCGAAGGCAGCGAATATCCCGATCCGTATCGGTGTCAACGAAGGGTCGCTTGAAAAAGACCTCTTAGAGAAATACCCCTCGCCGACAGCAGCGGCATTGGTAGAGAGTGCGATGCGGCATATTAATATCTGCGAGGAACACGATTTCAGGGAAATCGCTATCTCCGTGAAATCGAGCGATCCGCTTCGGATGATTGAGGCAAACCGGCAGCTTTCGGCGAAAGTGCCGTATCCATTACATCTCGGTGTGACAGAAGCCGGAACACCTCGACGTGCACATGTCAAATCGACACTCGGCATCGGTACGCTTTTGCTGGAAGGGATCGGTGATACCATACGCATCTCGATCACCGGCGACCCAGTTGAGGAGGTCTTGACAGCGAAAGAACTCCTACGCGCACTCGGTATGGCGGAGGATATGCTGGATGTTATTTCTTGTCCGTTCTGTGGGCGTGGCGACCCGGCTGCAGATTATGAGAACATCGTTGCTGTTGCCGAGGAACTGCTGGAGAAACACGGCATCAACATTCGGGTGGCGGTGATGGGTTGTGAAGTCAACGGACCCGGTGAAACCCGCAACGCTGAGGTCGGCATCCACTTGGGCGGTAAAGAACTCGCAGTCCTAAAAGTTCGAGGTGAACGCGTACGCACCTTCCGCGGGAGAGACGAAGTCAATCCGGAATTTTTGGCGAACGCATTATTAGAGGCAGCGCAGCAGTTAGAGGCATCTCAAACTGATAATTCCCCATAAGGTTAAAAATGAAGGACTTTCAGCAGCACACCCAAAAAGCGATTCGGTTGATTCCCGTCCAGATCGGGCTACTCGCTCTATTTTTCTGTGTTTACTACATATTTTTGGTATATGTGATGCGCGAAACAGGGCTTAACTTAGGGGCAGTCGGATATAGCAATCATGTTCCGCCGCTTTACGCCCAACCGAGTTTCGACTTGAGCTTGTGGATATTGCCTGCCTTGGTCGTATGTATCGGTTTTTTGTATCTCTGCCACAAATATCTGCTTTCAGGTGTGTCCAATCGACGCTTAATCGGTATAGCGTTCGTC
>JAKZUG010000264.1:0-5725 GCA_047516705.1 Candidatus Poribacteria bacterium
GAACAACAAGACGTGTGATTTTTTCTGCGTCATCAGCTGCGTCTTGAGGATACACACGACATTTAGGGGATCCGGGAACTTTTTGTGGCGCAACTGCGCTTGATAGACTTGGGTGGTAATGTTTGCATGCGTCTGGGTAGAGACACGATATTTCGCGTCTATCTGCTGCGGATTGAAACGCTGCCCATACAGGCGCGGACGTCCGCGTCCGGCGTAAGGTGCTGTCGCTGGAAAATACAAGGCGGTATTGACGCGCAACTTTGAGATCAAAAACAATCCGCATTGTTGTGTCATCTGTAGCGCAGGATTGTGTCCAAAGTATCCATCAAGCACAAGGTAGCGCAGAGGTATCAAATCACCAACACGTGTGAGCAACGCCTTCACCATCGTTTGAAGGTGTTTCAATGTATCGCTGAGCTGCACCGCTGTCTTGTTTCGGTTCCGACTCCCCTTGGGACGCCCACGGTTGCGTTGAGGTGAGGACGGTTGAGTCTCATCACGGTGTTCGGAGGCTGGCGGACTTGGGCTGCAGGTGTCGCCACGCACGATTTGCTCCATAACCATGGGGTAAGAACGCCGTTGCTTGACGCTCACTAACGACAAACTCAAGAACGCTAAGCCCGGCATCGTTTTACCTTCCGCAGACGAGAAGAAACGCGACAAACCATAACTGGATTGCCCCGATTTCGACACGGTTGTTGCGTCTCCAGCGAGGATATGGGTGCTTTCACGATCCAGCAGATACGTCCTAAAAAACACCCAGAAGAGACTGCCCCAAGGCATAACGGTGTTGAAAAAGCGTTGCAGCGTCCGGTAGCTACCGCCTTCCGAAGTCCAACGTGAGATATTGAGCATCGTGACTTGACCCGTCATCGCAAGCAAGCCGGAAACCACTTGAGAAAACTGACGCATCGTGGTCCTTGATAAGTGTGGATACAAAACACTAAAGAGTGATACAATGTCATACATGGGTAAATGTCCTTTCTCAGTTATATGTTCGCTTACACATAACTTTAGGACATTCGCCCTATTTATTCAACTTTTTTTGGCGAAGGTATTGATAAATCAGAACCGCTTTTATTCAAAACGTTTCAACTGAAGATGGACACCTATAAAATAGGGGACTACCCATCACAAAAAACATGAGAGAAAATAATGATGACAATAACAAGAGACGTGCATTAGCATAGCACGCTCCATGGTTATTGTCAAATCCAAAAAGCTGCAGCGCGAGCAACTGTGCCTGTTGACACAAGCTGCGATGCAACACCAAAAGCCCGCTGTACGATGCATCGTGTAAGACGCGCACACGGGCACGAAGAGGCTTTACAGCCGTTAGAAGGGCTGTCCTTACCTCGTGAATTAAAACACTTAACGTAGGTGGGTGATGTGAACCGAAGACACAAGCAGCACCAATGAGAACGGGGGTGCCGTAACTTCATCAAACCCCGCCAGCGAAAGAGAGGGTTGTTGCTACCTAAAGTGTCAACATGTTTCCGAGCTTTACTATAATGACGAATCGCCCCTATAGATGCATAAAGAGTTTTTCGCGGAGGCGTTCATAAGCGAGGCTCGCGCCAGCGATGTTGCCGGAAGCAGGTCCTATCTGAAGCTGCGCGATGGTGCCAGAACAAAATAGATTCTGGATCGGGTGGAGTTGTAAATCGTCATCAAGGCGTGGTAAACCTCGGACGAGTGGGATTCGGTGTTGTGTGATCAATTCCCTTAGAAATCCGTAACGACGCAGATTGAATTGATACCCTGTTGCCAAGATGACGTGAGATACCCCCGTAATGACCCCTCGTGTCGTTTCAATTTGTAGCACTTGTGGTGATTTATATTCTTCCGCTGCGACGATGTTACAAACACAGGTTTCAGGATAAAGGTCAATGTTTGGCGCATTCATCAACGCCTCCATCACATCGGGCGTAATACTCCCTTCCCCTCTATTCTGCTGAATAATGTCGTAACGCCGCCGAAAATCGGTCTCGTTTGCAAATTCAGTAAGTGCCTTGGGACCTAACCACACCGGCGGAAAATCAAACTGTTCTGTTCTCAACTGCTTTCGAGCGATCAGTGCTACACTATGTCCGCGCTCACTGAGGCTTTTTGCGATCGTCCCGGCTGTCAATCCACCCCCAACGATGACAATTTTTGTTGGTGCCCCTTCCCAGTAACGGGTAGGAGCCCTGGTTTCAAACCCGGCAGACACAGAAAATTGGGACGCGTGTATAACCCTGTCAGGGTATTGGCGTTGCCATTGCGTGAACTCCGGCGGCACGTAAGCGCAATCGTCAGCACCGATGGCGAGGATAACACAACGACTCCGAAACCCTTCATTGTCCGTTGAGATGAGGCGGAACGGAAACTTACCAGCACCTTTGTCCCACCGTAATTTCGCCACCTCAAACTGATAGTAGACTTGATATTTGCTTAGTTCAGCAAGCGCGTCGTTGCAGAAGTCCCAAAAAAGTTGCGTGGAAGGTTGTGAATATGGGGGTGCTAACTCACTCGTTCGGTTGTGACGTTCTGCGTATTCAACGATACCCAGTGCATCCGGGGAAATATGGTGAACGGCGGGGGAACGAAGGAACGTCATGCCTTGGCGTTCTGTTTTGCATCGCCATTCGGTGAGTGGCTGTGGATGTCGATCAAGGATAGCGAGATGTTTCGCTGCTGTTGGGATTTCGCGGAGCAGCCGAAGTGCAATAGACACACCGTGTATTCCACCACCGACAATGGTAATCGGGATGTTTCGATGTGCTAAACGGCATTTGGCGGGAATGGCTGTCGGAGACTGTCGGAAACCGTTAGCTTTCAGCAAGAGGGTATTGGATTCACCAGCCCCCTCTTCTCCTGACTGCTGACCGCTGATGGAAACCGATTGCTGATTGATCTTCATTAGACAGCAACCTAATCCGTATTCGGTCCGGGTAGATGGAAGCTTTTAAGCGCGAAAGTCTGTGAGGATAGTGCCTCGGTCGCTCGGTAATGACTGTATCTATATTGAACGACTCCAATCGATGGCGCGACCCAATAAATCGCGGGTGGACTAATCAAGAAGCTTGAGGGTTCTGGACTATCCCCGTAAACGACCTCTTCGTGAACGACGTAAGTGGTGTAGCTGCCTGCGGGGACCATGACCAGTACATCTTTCTCAGCAACATAACGCGTGACTTTCACAGGTATACCAGCAGTTTTCTCAAAAACGACCCACTCCTTTCCGACTTTCAATGGAAAATCCCAGAGACGGCGCGGCGGGAAATGCTTTTCGTGTAGTATAGTAACGCCACTGGTAAAGCTTGGAACGAAAATGTCAAATGCGGATTCCACTAATGCTTGCGGTGTCTTGGAAAAATAGGTCGCAAAAATTGGAAACGGGAATATTTCAGCAAATTCGGTATCAAACCGCAAGTAAAAGGCATTCGCGACCAAGTGGTCAACAGCCTGCCAGTTGAATTGGTCGGGGTCACTGGGACTGATTTCACTGACAGTCATTTGGCGATGTGTTGTGCCACTGATATCGCGTGTTCCTTCGACCCGGAGCGTGAATTCCTCGTCGGTGTCAACGTTGATATAGGTCCATGCGGACCCTGTATCCGTTGGGAAGTCAATAGCGTGTAAACGTCCAGTTGTATTAGGAGGCGGCAGCGAGGTTTCGCCGTGCGGGTCAATTAACCCCTCGTCTCCGCAACTACAGAGGAATAGTAAGAGAAATAAAATGGTTCTCAGTTTTCGGTTTTCGGTTTTCAGTAAGGAGATCCTGATACGCATCAGCCCCGTCTTTAACTGACGACTGATAACAGATAACAGATAACTTTTCATCATTTCACCACACAGAATTTTCCGGTACTTTGGAAGCCATTCCCATCGGTTGCTCGGAAGAAGTAGAGTCCGGTGCAGACCATTTCGCCGCGTGCGTTCGTGCAATCCCATTCGGAGGCATTGTCAAGTACCTTAATTAAGTTTCCTAAAGCGTCGTAGATTTCAACGGTTAATCCCTCCGGATAGAACGATAGGTGTGTTCCCTGTCCGGCATAGAGCGGGTTAGGTGCGACTGTGACATTTCGATTCGCACTGTTCGCGATATAGTTGAAGGTTTGTCCTTGCCAGATTCGGGTGCCTGTTACGCCAGCTGGAGTCTGTCCTTGAATCTTATAGAGATAAACACCTGTCGGTGGAAACCCGTTGGTGCGGAGTGTTCCGATCCATTTTGTTTCGGTTTCCTGCGTTAAAAAGACGGTATAACTATCTCTGTTAGGACTTTCTACCGTTAGGTGTGGCGCGCCTTGTAGCGGATGCGTGCTTTGCACTTCAACCTGCCACACCCCCGTGCCGTGTGGTTGTGTATGAACAAAGAAGGCAGGCGCATCACTCGGCGTATCAAACCTTGGGACAATGTCGTTTGGTGCGATGCTCGGTGTGCCCATAATTCCCATCGCGTTAACAGGCACAACAGCATAGTAATAATGGGTGTTGTCTGGATCAAAGAATATACTATTAACAACATCCTGAAAGACAGTCGTGTCTTCAAACTGAGTTTGCGTGATGTTCACACGTCCGACGATCTCTATATCGTCTTCAGGGATACCGTTGTTATCTCGGTCAGTGGCAGCGAGGACTTCATCGGGGTTTTGGAAAGGGTGTGGAACATCCGTCTCACTTTGCAGGACATAGCGTTTTCTAACGATTGCCACGTCCTGTATATCAGTCGAGTTATCAACATTCCACGTCACGATGGGTCCATTACTGCCTTGTGTGACCTGTGCGTTGGAAAGCGTTCCTGTCGGTGGCGTACCTGCCGTATAACTGACAGCCCCGCCGAAAGTCCCACCGGGAATTATGACCTGTTCGACATCAGGATGCATATTGATAAGGATAAGAGCAATTTCCTGAATATCTCCGCCGAAATCTTTGAACGTCATCTGTGCCTCTTGGGAACGTTGATAGGTAAATGCCTCTTTGATTTCAGTAGTCCCGTTCCGTTTTTTGAGGATAAACTTGGCAGCCCATCCACGCAACCCCGTAAATGTGTGTCGGTCCAATTCCCTCTGAATTTTTGTCCGGTCAGTTTGTGTCAGTTTACTCATGTCTATAGGTGCGAGGTCTGCTCCATCAATTTTGATCGCGAATTCTGGCATAATACCGGTAGGTTTGAAGACAATATACCTTGACGAGAAATGCTCAGGCATGGATTCAGAATCGAAGTCGGTGCGGATTGGATAACTGGTGTGGACATCATTTGGATGAATAGCAACCGGAGGAAAACGATGTGCGTACTTGTAGCCGGGCATATCAGTTGCGGTATTGGCGCGGTTGCGTGTAAAATAATTCCATACCGTGAAGGTCTTGAACGCCTCGGCGAGGGTGGTGCCGTTGTCGGTAAAAACATCGTAGAAGTTCCCCATCTCGCGATAACTCCCATCGGTGGTATTCCGATAAAACTGCCGGACAATATCGTATCCGAAGCGTTCCGCCATATATAACGTCCATATAACGGAACCGTATTCGTGGTCGCCGATGCGACTTTCAAGTGAGATATCGGGAATGAGAAACCAGCGGCGGAGCTGATGGGTGTAATAGTTATAGGAATCAGTTTCGTTAGGTTCATCGGGATCGGGGAGGGTATCTCCATCGTCAATGCGCCCGCCATCATAAGTCATAATTTCTATCCAAGTTGCGGATGCTTCCATGAACCATATCGGCATATAGGCGTTGTAGCCGA
>JAKZUG010000265.1:0-3563 GCA_047516705.1 Candidatus Poribacteria bacterium
CAGTTTCAACCGCGCCGGTTCGGTTATTCTCAAAATTCGTTGAATACCTTTATAGGTTTCCCTGTTTCAATGGATTCCCACGCCGCCACACCGACAGCGATAGACTTCGCACCATCAACCACGATCGGAGACGGTTCTAAGTCTTCCTCAAGACACTGCTGAAAATGCCGCATATACCGAATAACCGTTTGCCCATGTCCGTAAACGCTTGTATCTATTTCAGGAGGACAGGTCACTTCAAAGGGTTCTCTGGTGGCCATTTTATCGAGCATCAACTTGACGTGTCCCTCTTTGTTATCCGTAAAGTCCCCAATTACCGTCCCTTTACTTCCGAAAACGGAGATCTGCTGCATCGGCATCGGAGGATGGACGATATCGTAAAGCCCCATCGCTCTCGCAATCTGCCCGCTCTTAAACTTCAGGTTGAGAAAGAAATTATTCTTTATAGGGTATTCCGGTGTGAGTAAGCCTTTCGTCGCATAGGCGTGCACCTCATCTACATCACCGAGGAGACAGCGCAATAGGTCAACAGGATGCACAACACCGCCGAACATCAAATCTTGCGGTTCATGGAGCCGCCACGGCGTGAAATCGTAGACCTCGCGCATGTCGTGGACATAATAGGCATCCGCCAGCATAATGTCGCCTAAATCACCGTCGTCGAGGAACCGTTTCATCGTCAAAAACTGGAGATCAAACCGCATCGACTGCCCCACAAGGAATTTGACTTTGTGTTCGCGCACCAGATCCACCAGCTGCTGCGCGTCGGCTAATGTAGTCACCATCGGTTTTGTGCAGATGACATGTTTCCCCGCTTCAATTGCCGCGACGCAATGTTCGGCATGCAGGTGGTCTGGAGAATAGATAGCGATGACAGAGATATCCTCGCGCTGCACCAATTCCCAGTAATCTGTCGTCCAAAAATCTACGCCAATTTGATTGGCATAGTTCTCAAGCACATCTGCTCGCTTCGCGCATATACCGCGAAGCTCATATTTTAGATCTGGTACATCTTTCAGAAGTGCTGCAGTTGATCCCATATTCGTGGGATTCATCCCAATAACGCCCAATCCTATTGCCATTTCGTGTCTCCTCTCTGAATCAGTTGACGTGCTGCTATTCTATCACAACTATTTTTTCTTGGCAAGCATGCAACTTATTTCCGCAAAGGAATTCTGGAAATAGAACCTATGTCCACAGGGAGATTTGTTCACTTGAAAACCGCTTGCTTTCTGTGCCATTATGATGTAATATTATTAATGGAAACACCCATAGCGGAGGAACAATGATACAAACTGAAACAAAAGACACTGCCAGCTTTGAAACCCTTCAGCGGACAGAATTAGAAAAACTATACAAATGGATCTTTGAGCTCGGGGCAGTCGGTCTCGTCTTTTTTTACATCTATAGCGCAGGTTTCGGCAGTGCCAGTGAGCAGTACCATCTCGGTCTTTATCTCCTCCTGACCTTCGCACTGATCGGTATCCTTTACCGATGTCGGAAAAATTCTCCAGCATCCCGACCATCCTTGCTGGATTTTCTACTCATCGCAGGCAGCATTTTTACAATTGGCTACTGGATTATAGAGTATCCGAACCTCGCGAATCGTGCGGGTAATTATAGCCAACTCGATGTTTTTGTCGGGGCGGTTGCGATAGTCATCAGTTTTGAGGTGAGTCGTCGGACAGTCGGTTGGGCATTGCCTATCATCGCTGTGATCGGTATTCTATACGCACTCTTTGGCAGAGTTATGCCGGACGCTATTGCCCACAAAGGTTTTCCACTCCGCCGGATTATTGAATACAGTTTTTTCAGTCAAGCGGGTGTCTTCGGCATCATGGCAAACGTGATGGCGACCTACGTGATTCTGTTTATCTTCTTCGGCGCCTTTTTGGAGAAATCCGGGGTCGGACAATTCTTTATCAACCTGCCGATGTCTATAGCAGGACGTTCGACAGGTGGTGCCGCAAAAGTCGCGGTTATGACATCCGGTTTTTTCGGGTCGGTCGCGGGCAGTGCTATCGCGAATACAGTTGCCACTGGCACATTCACGATTCCACTGATGAAACGCATTGGCTTTCGTCCGCATGTCGCAGGGGCAGTCGAGGCTTCCGCTTCTGTAGGTGGGCAATTCTTACCACCTGTGATGGGGGCAGGTGCGTTCCTAATAGCAGAACGGACCGGCTTGCCATATAGCAAAATTGCGCTCTTATCTATTGTGCCAGCAATTCTCTATTTTTTATCCGTATGGGTGATGGTGCATTTTGAGGCGAAAAAGCAGGGGCTTGAACGGATACCAGAGGCAGAAATCCCGAAATTCATTCCGCTCCTCAAAAGCGGTTGGTATTACCTACTGCCGTTGTTGACCCTTATCGGAATCTTGATCGCTGGGTACACCGCCTATAAAGCGGCATTTTTCGCGATTCTTGCCACGATTGGGGTGAGTTATTTCCGTCCAGAAACACGGCTAACGCCGAAACGTATCTGGGAAGCGATGGTGAACGGTGCAAAGAATTCGCTTGCTATCGGTGGTGCTGTCGGTACTATTGGCATCCTTGTTGCTGTTATAGATTTGACAGGATTAGGACGGATATTTCCAGAATTAGTACTGGCGGTCGCCGGTAGTAACCGGGCTATAGCGATACTACTGCTTGCTGCTGCCTCTTTAGTACTCGGAATGGGAATTCCTGTCACCGCCGCCTACCTGATTACTTCTGAACTCGCTGTGCCGATTCTGACGACTCCTGAGATGGGCATCCCGATCATCGCTGCACATCTAATTATTTTCTGGCTCAGCCAGGATTCCAATATCACACCGCCAGTCGCGTTAGGGGCTTATGCAGGGGCTGCGATCGCACGTGCCGATCCGTGGAAGACCGGATGGGCATGCTTCAAGTTCGCTAAACTCCTCTATATCATGCCACTCCTGTTTGCATACACGCACATTCTCTTCATAGGAGGCACACCGGTTCAATACGCGCTATCTGTGGTAACCGCTATCGTTGGTACTGTTATCTTCTCGATCGTCACGATGGGTTACTTTGTCCGTAAGACGCACTGGTATGAGTGGATACTGCTCGCGCTTGCTGCATTCCTTGCGTACATCTACAACATCTGGACGTTCGTCGCTGCGATAGTTTTGGTCATCATCGTCTACATCATCCAGAAACGGTCAGAAACGTAGCGGAGCGTCTTTCACGGGGTATTGACAATCTCTTGGAGCCGTTGCAGGAGTGCTTCAGCGGTACGACGGGACTCTCGCAGATTGAATTGTTCCGCTGCTGCTCCAGCGCGGAAGGTATTCCCTCGGTAATAGCGTAAGAAAATAAACCCGCCCCATAATGCAGCATCTGAATAATGTCCATCTAACACCGCATCAATGATGAGAAAACCGAGCGCGCCGTTTAGCACAAGTGTATTTAATCCGTCCCGCCAATCGCCTGTGTAGATGTGTCCCGCACCGGGCAGGATCGTAGACAATCCCTTCGCAACTTTGACAGATTTCCGTGGCATATTAACAGCCGAATCAAATAGTGCCTCCAACCTTTCATCGGTGGTATAGT
>JAKZUG010000266.1:0-5833 GCA_047516705.1 Candidatus Poribacteria bacterium
AACTGTCCACCCTTGGGAAATCCTAAACTGAGAAACTGTCCAAACTATAGTAGTTATAGTAAAATCTACAATTACTTGGACATTATGGATAGGCGGGGTTACAAACCCCGCCAGCGAAGGAAGGGGTTGTTGCTCCCTAAAGTGTCAACATATTTTTCGATTTTACTATATTTAGATTTTATTATTGAATTCACGTTATTCTTAGAAAAGTGATGCTCCACGTGCATCTCCTTCGTATGAGGTTACAAATGAAATACGTCCGCAATTGTGCCGCAACCGCTTTACTCTGTCTTATAGTCTATTTTTCTGTTTGGAGCAGTATCGCTTCAGCAGCAAATACAACAGCAGCAGCAGATGGGTTTCTTAAACAGCTGCTAAGTGCTGAGCAACACGGGATGGGTGGTAGTTTTGTTGGGACAAGCCACGGGGCAAATGCCCTTGGTAGTAATCCTGCTGGTATCAGTACGGCGGAGGGGAACCGGTTTGTTATTCATGCAACCCGTTTTCCACGGACTCTTGCCCTGCTTTCTAAACCGAATCACAATGCTAATTACGAGGATTATAGTCGGTACGAACAGCGTGCGTATGGTATTGAAACGCTAAATTACGTATTTTCAATCGGCAAATTCGGTACCGTTGGGTTAGCCCTCGCTTTTGAACAGGCGGGTACCTTTCGCCGAGTTGATCATAGTGGGAAAGCACTCAACAGTTTTCCCGAAAATAACCTTGCTGTCGGTTTCGGTTACGGACTCAAGTTATTTGGGAGTACCCGTGTTGGTATTGATACGAAATGGCTCCGTTCTAAAGTAGCGGATGCTGATGGAACGGAACATCTTGGACACGGATATGCCTATAATGTTGGTATTAGCCAGCGAATTGGCGATAGAACTCTAATAGGTATTGTCGCAAGAAACTTGAGCAATGGACTCTCCTTTTCTGATCCTTCTATTCCAGATGCGATGGCGCGTACAATTGTTGCCGGCATTGCCCATCAGCACCAAATATCGGATGTAACCTTGCTGATTGGTTTAGATGTCCATCCTCCGTTCCGTGATGGTATCAGCGCAAATATCGGAGGTGAAGTGTGGTACCGGCATAGGATCGGTGCCAGAATTGGGTATCTCAGAGATGTCCAAAAACGCTACGCTTCGGTTTTTCTCTTGGAGGATGGTTCATTTGAAATAGAAGAACGGCTTTGGAAAGCGGAGGGTTTCTGTTTTGGACTCGGTGTTCGATTCGGAGGCATAACACTCAACGCCGCATATACGCCGCAATTCAGACCTATCGCGGTAGAGGATGAACGTGTCCACATTGTTCAAGGGGAAGCCGTGTACACCTTTTCAATCGGCAGAACTTTTAGCAAGCCGATGTTGCTATTGTAACGTATGTCTGACCAATACAGAACTGTGGCAGGAATTGCCCAAGCGGATCATTTTGTCAAGAAATCCCGATTTTTTGGAGAGGCAACAGCTGTACGGACGCAAGTTGAGGTGAAAGAATTTCTTACCCAGGTGCAAGCACGAAATCCGCGTGCTTCGCACTACTGTTATGCTTACAGCATCGGTGGCGGCAACGCCCTTCGTGAATACGCAACAGATGCGGGAGAACCTACTCACTCTGCGGGGCCTCCTATCCTCTCCGCTGTTCGGGGTTTCGGTTTGTCTAATGTTATCTGTGTTGTTGCCAGATATTATGGTGGCATCAATCTGGGTGTCGGAGGGTTAATACGCGCTTACGGGAAATGTGCAAGAGAATGCCTTCAAAATGCAATTATTGAGACTCATATCTTTTATGAAGATTTACATGTAAAAGTCAATTATCCAGATATTGGTACTGTTGTTACGCTGTGCAAACGCTTGGGCGGGAAAGTAATAGATATAAAATATGAGCCGGATCCTATTGTCGAAATTCAGATCCGGCAAAGAATGCTTGAAACCTTCCAAGCACAACTCCAAGGTTACGGAATTGGAACGGGATAGTGCCCATCACGTTTAATGGGAGGAATTTCGTGATGAAAAATGTTGAAATAAAACACACAACGACACATGAGTGGATTGAGGTTTTTGAGTCAGGGGAGTGTAACGTCGGCATCACCGAACGCATTCAGGATGTCTACGGCAATGTTGTTTTTGTAGAACTACCGGTTCTTGGCGAATACGAACAGGGTGAAATTATCGGACGTATTGAGACATCAGATGGACGCAATTTCTATATCTACGCACCGGTGAGCGGCGAAGTTTATGAAATCAATACTGCTATTGATGACGATATTGAACTTCTTAATCGTTTTCCAGAGGGTGATGGATGGATTTGTAAATTCTACATGGAAAATCCAAGTGAAATAGGTGCCCTTCTCAGTTTGCGTGAATACGAGGCGCATGAAGAGGAAGAACTCAACGAAGAGGAATACTTGCCAGAGACTGACTTTTATGAAAACGTTGAGGATTATTGAGTTAGAAGCGTTATAATAAAACAAGAAATCTATTCTATTGCCGAAGCGATAAAAATACGCCTCACGATACTCAGTTTCGGCACTGGAAGGATAGTTTCTATTTGATAGCCTAAGTCGTTTAAAGGTTTACTGAGATCTCGGAGGTCTATGAACCCCGCTTTTGGCGCGCATGTCCGTAGGTTGGCTAAAATTTCTGCGTCTTGAGATTTATCTTTGGTGAGATTGATGCCGTAAGGTAGGTCGGTTGCGATAGCGTCGAATTGTCCGCGAACCTCTCTTGCATCGCCTAACGCGACATCTGCAGTGAGCCCAAAATGCAGAAGGTTCTTCGTCGTTGCGCCGACCATCCGTAGGTTAAGGTCGTAACCAACTGCCCGGATGCCGCTATGTGCGGCGGACATCACAATTGTACCGGTACCGCAGCACGGGTCGAGTAGGCTATCCCCCGGGCGCGCAACCAAATTGACAAGGACGCGCGCAAGTCGTGCCGGTAACGAACTTGAGGTTACGTAAGGACGTTGGTCGTGCGCAAGCCACATATTATCAGATTCGGAGAGGAGTCGTCCGAACCAGATTTTTTCAGCCGTGAAAACTACCAGAAAGGTAACCTCTGGACTGTTTAGGTTCGCACTACCACCAATAGCGCTGCCGATGTCCCGTGCAAGTTCCATAGAGTTTACCTTGAGACTCCGAGGCTTTTTCACGATGGACACCCGAAATTCGTCAGCGTGTAAACCCGCGGACCGGATGTCTGCACGGAGTTCGGTAAGGCTCGCTGTTTCAAAAAGGACTTCGCTACAACTCTTTAGATACGCATCATGACGGACATCAACGCGGTGTTCTGAAATCGCGATGCCGTGTGTGTTTGGCGCAGATCCAGTCATAGCCATACACTCGGCAGCGACTAATTCCGTGAGTCGATCTGGTGTTGCTGTAAGGTATAGGTATGTGGGTTTTGCTTGCAACTCCATCCTTTTGTAGCACTCCAAAGCAGATGTAAATTTAACGAGAGACCGATTCAAACAATTTATTTTATCACTATTAGAAGAAAACTGCAATCAGATACCGTAAAGGAATACTATGTCACAGACAGAAAAAGTCCGGATTGGACACAGTCCAGATTCCGATGACGCTTTTATGTTCTACGCGCTTGCTAAGGGGCTAATTCCAACTGACCCTTTTGAGATCGTTCATGTTATCGAAGATATTGAGACATTAAATCGGCGTGCACTCGCTGCTGAACTTGAGGTCACAGCGATCTCAGTTCACGCTTACGCTTATGTTGCGAAGGATTATGCACTCACGCCTTGCGGGGCAAGTATTGGTGACCGCTATGGTCCACTTGTTGTCTCCAAAGCACCGATGGACACCATTGAAGGTAAACGTATCGCTATCCCTGGCGAAATGACAACGGCTTATCTTACGCTTCGCCTCTTCCAACCTAATTTTGAGGCAGAAACCCGTCCATTTGATAAGATATTGGACGCTGTCCAAAACGACGAGGTGGACGCTGGGCTCATTATTCATGAAGGGCAGTTGACTTACGCACGCGAAGGGCTTCACAAAGTTCTTGATTTGGGAGAGTGGTGGTATGAGGAGACGGGGCTCCCCTTGCCTCTCGGTGCCAACGTTATTCGCCGGAATCTCGGGAGTGAGAAGATACATAAGATAACTGCTCTGCTCAAACAGAGCATTCAGTACTCACTTGACCATCGGGCGCGCGGGTTAGAATACGCGATGACCTACGCGCGCGACATGGAGACTGCGCTCGCTGACAAGTTCGTCGGAATGTACGTCAATGACTACACACTCGATTATGGCGATAAAGGAAGGGCGGCGGTCCGTGAATTACTCCACCGCGGCAACGCTGCAGGGATTATACCGCATCGTGTAGAGGCTGACTTTGTTACACTCCAATAGTCTCCTAATTCCGTTTCTGTCAGGGCGAAGTGCTATACTTCGCCTTATATTTGAAAGACAAAACCATGGACACCAAACGCCGCAGATATTTCCATTTAGAAGATGCTGATGGTAAGAAACTTGCAAACGGAGTGCTTTACGATGAGGGAAACGTGCAAGTGTTGTGGCGGATAGATCGTGGTTACACGGCGGAACAGTACGCGTCCCTCAATCTGGTATTGGATTTGATGCCGGGAATTAAAGTGTTGCGCCTCGAAGATAGTGAGACGGAATCAGAAAACGGGGGATAACAGGCATAAGTTAGAACGGAGTAGTTTAGATGGAAATGTCTCTTTTTTTAACGGAGCCGCCGATCTCCGTGTTTAATGATCGCTCCACTCTCCTGGGCGATGTACATATAACCGAGTCCATCTAATGCCACACCCTCTTGATCATCACCGGGTAAGAGGTATTTACTTAAGATTGTGCCTTCCCGACTCATCTCGACTAAGAGATTGGTTGTATCGCTAATTAATACCAAGACATCGTCTTGAGGATCGTAGGCGAGCCCGGAAATGTCGATGAAGTTCATCTTATAAGCGTTAATGATAGAGGCTTCTGATATCGCCGCTGTTTCGGTGCGAAGTGGTACAACGACTTCACATACAACTGAAGGTTCAGCGTTCGCCTTAAGACTAAAGGATTGGTTGCCGACCCAAAAGGTACCGCCCTCCGGATGCGAAGTATTCGGTACAAAAGCGATTGCCTCAATGCCCATGCCGCCTTTTTTCAGGAGCAGCTCCCCCTTAAAATCTCTGAGGATTCTGAATTTTCTCTGAATCGCGAGCGTTTCCGGTTCAAGTTCTATGATGGTTTCATCGCCTTCGACAGCTGCATACAGCAAACCAGTCCTCGGATCCATTGTAATGCCTTCGATGTCAAGTTCATTTAACCGTTTTGTTTGGATGAATGTTCCATGTAGATTGACCTCATGGATGCTGCCTGAATCATCAGCGATAAACAGGCTCCGCCGAACCGGGTGATAGGTAATGCCGGAGGGTTCTGCTATTTGTTGTTTTGTAATACTCCCAATCCAATTATAAGGGAGTGGTATCGGGCGCGACTCCGCTGTCTGTTGCGTCGCAGATTGCTCCATCTGCCCCAAGAAGTAGACGAGGAGTACACTGATACTTATGATTAAAATAACGAGGAGCACTCTTTTGTAGGACATCAGGGTTCCTCCACGTTCGATTTGAAAGGTATTCTTTGTAAGACTGTACCTCTACTTTACCATATCTTTTCCAGTGAATCAAGGAAAAACGCAGCACTTAATATTAGACAGAAGTATACAGTTACCGGTTCTCATGAATCACTCTTGTGGAGGGGTTTGAAACCCCGATTCTTGCGGACAGCCGCGCGTCCCTATTCCCGATAATGCACTCAGAAAACCGAAAACTGAATGGCTCTGCCTAGAGGTCAGGG
>JAKZUG010000267.1:0-7174 GCA_047516705.1 Candidatus Poribacteria bacterium
ATGCACAACTGCAATCCAAAACACCAGAATTCCGCCAAAAGTTGGACGCAGGCGCATCGCTTGATGAACTCATACCTGATGCGTTCGCTGTCGTTCGAGAGGCAGCAGTGCGGACGTTGAAACAGCGACACTACGATGTCCAAATTATGGGCGGTGCCGCACTCCATCAAGGATGCATCGCGGAGATGCGGACAGGTGAAGGTAAAACGCTCACCTCAACGCTTGCTGTCTATCTCAATGCACTCACCGGAAAAGGGGTCCATCTCGCTACCGTTAACGACTACCTTGCACGCCGAGATGCAGAATGGATGGGCAAAGTCTATAACTTTCTCGGACTCTCCGTTGGACTCACACTCAGTTTGATGCCCCACGAACAGAAGAGACTCGGATACAAATCAGATATCACCTACGGCGTACATAGCGAGTTTGGATTCAATTACTTACACGATAACAGTGCCCTCTCGCTTGAAGATAAAGTGCAACGCGGGCATGTCTACGCTATCCTGGATGAGGTTGATAGCATTCTCATTGACGAGGCACGGACACCGCTCATCATCTCAGAACCCTCCGGTAAACCCGCCGAACTCTATAAGCAAGTTAACAGTGTCGTCACACAACTCCGAGAAAACGAGCACTTCCAGATAGACCAGCAGGGGAAGTCGCGCGGCTCTGTAACGCTGACTGATGAAGGCGTTGAGGAAGTCGAACGCCTCCTTGGTGTCGGGAATCTCTATGAACATACAAATATCGCTATGGTGCATCACGTCAATCAGGCACTCACCGCACACCACCTCTACAAAAGCGATGTCGATTATCTCGTCGAAAATGGCGAAGTCCTCCTCGTCGATGAATTCACAGGACGAAAACAGATTGGTAGACGGTTAAGTGAAGGACTCCACCAAGCGATTGAGGCGAAAGAGCGCGTTAGAATCGTTCAGGAAAGCCAAACCGGTGCTAAGATTACCTACCAGAATTACTTTCGCATGTACGATAAACTCTCCGGTATGACAGGTACCGCCGCCACAGAAGCGAACGAATTCGCGCATATCTACGGGTTAGAGGTCACCGTCATCCCTACCAATGAACCCATGATCCGCATGGACAATGCCGATCAAATTTATGCAACCGAGGATGCGAAATATGATGCTGTCTTGAAAGATATCGCCGAACAGCACGAAAAAGGGCGGCCGGTACTCGTCGGTACAGTTTCGATTGAGAACTCTGAGAAACTGAGTAAGATGCTCAAGAGCAAACATCGAGATGTCAAGCACCAGGTTCTGAACGCCAAAGAACACGCACACGAAGCCGATATTATCGCACAAGCAGGTGTACCCGGGGCTGTAACCATCGCTACTAATATGGCGGGGCGGGGTGTGGACATCCTACTCGGCGGTAACCCGGAAGGCTTAGCGAAGGAGATGCTCCGCAAGCAAAAGGTAAAAGTAGAAGAACTACCGCCAGAGTCCGAACAATACCAGGCAGCACTCGAAAAAGCAGAAGCAATTTGTAACGAAAATAAAGAAAAGGTATTAGCCGCTGGCGGACTCCATATCGTCGGCACAGAACGCCATGAATCGCGTCGTATTGACAACCAGCTCCGCGGACGTGCCGGTAGACAGGGTGACCCGGGTTCATCCCGATTTTATCTCTCCCTTGAAGACGAATTGATGCGAAAATTCGGATCCGAACGTTTGCAAGGGTTAATGGCACGCGTCGGTATGGAGGAAGATGTCCCATTAGAGCACCCGTGGGTTACCAAGTCCATTGAAAAAGCACAGACGCGTGTTGAGCAGATGCACTTTGAAATTCGTAAAAACCTCCTGAAGTTTGATGATGTTATGGATTCACAGCGCGACACCATCTATACCTTGCGCGACACCGTCTTGACATCTGCTACTGACATGTCAGTGTTGTCTGAGGACGTAGACGCGCCAGAAACGGACGCATCGGAATCGCCAGAAAACGGGAGCGTGCCAGAAGAGATGGGGCTTGCAGCGCTTGCTGAAAAAGGGGTCGGAGCACCTGCTACCCTCAAAACAACAATCTGGCAGATGATTGAGAGGGTCGTTGAAGATGCAATTGATGACAATCTGCCAGAAAAGGGCGGAAACACCCTTGAAAATCCCGATAGATATGAACAATGGTTGACGAGTAAGTTTCCAGTCAAACTGATTTGGAAAACGCCGTTGGCACAGGTGGATCCGAACGATGTTGAGGAACAGACATTGGCGCTATTGCGTGAGACTTATGAACAACGCGAAACTGAACTTGGTCCAGAGATGATGCGCCTCCTTGAACGCCTACTCCTTCTCGATAGAATAGACGATCACTGGAAAGAGCATCTCTATAATATTGACTACATTGAGGAAGGGATCCGGTTCGGTGCCGGATACGGCGGTAAAGATCCGATTGTCGTTTTCAAAAACGAGGCACTCGCTGTCTTTGAGAGTATGTATCAACACATTGAGGAAGAGGTCAGCGAATTTATCTTCAAATCTCGTGTCAACACCGAAGCACCCCACCGGGCTCCCGGTCGGCGCACGGGCAAACCGCGTAGACAACCGCCGAGGCGCGCCCAAGCAAACCGCGCAGCTTCTGCCAGCGATGAAGCCGAATTCGCTTCGCAACAGGCGATGGGGAACATGCCGAAGGTCGGCAGAAACGCGTCTTGTCCCTGCGGAAGCGGTAAAAAATATAAAAAATGCCACGGCGCATAAAATAGCCATCTTGCTGGCTGCTGACCGCTGATGGCTAATTGCTGGCGAATGCTGTGCTACCATCAATTCAATAAGGAGAACGCCTTTGAATTCTGAAAACACATACACACTCTCGGAAACACTACTTGACATCCTCGCGTGTCCAGCATGTAAAGGTGGGATAGAACACGATGAAACGACACAGAAATTGGTGTGCATCGGTGAGTGTCAGCGGCGCTACCCGATCCGAGACGGTATCCCAGTAATGCTCATTGATGAAGCAGAAATGCCCAGTGAATAACAGCGGTCGCTATCCTTGTGCGTATGAAAATTCTATTTTTAAGTCTCCGGTGTCCGTATCCACCGCATCGAGGTGATCGGATCCGGTCGTATAACTTTATCAAGCAGCTTGCGAAACAACATTCCATAACGCTCGTTTATTTTGCTGAGTCCGAAACCGATATTGAATCAGCGAAGCACTTGGAACCGTTTTGTGAACGTGTAGAGTGGGTGCGGTTCCATCGTTCTTTTGCATATCTGAATACTGGATTCCACTGCTTATCGCGGCAGCCGCTCCAGCTGCACTACTGGTACGCACCGCAGATGCAACGTAAGATCAACCAACTCCTCGCGCAAGAACGTTTTGAGCTGATTCATGCGCAACTCTTTCGGATGGGACAATACGTGACAGACGTACAGGGACCCGCCAAAGTACTGGATTTGTGTGATTCGTTAGCATTGAATCTCAGTCGACGCGCCGAACTTGAAAGCAATCCTTGGCTGGCAAAAATTAAATTAGATTGCACTCCAAAACGTTTTTTGGTAAAATTAGAGGAAAAGCGGGTGCAACGTTACGAAGTCGATATTATGAAGGCTTTTGATTGCGGCACCGTTGTCGCGCGCTTCGACCGTGACTATCTGCTGAAACAGGACGATAGCTTGAATCTATCGATTGTCCCGATGGGTGTTGATCTTGGATATTTTCAACCGAAGCCGATAGCGGAGCCCGCACCAGTCCTGCTCTTTACGGGAACGATGAACTATTTTCCGAACGCTGATGCCGCGACCTATTTCTGTAATGAAATTTTCCAGCGCATCCGGGAACGGCATCCCAACGTGTGCTTTTATATTGTCGGCAATCAGCCATCGGAACCTGTAAAACGGCTTGAAGGTCAGGATGGTGTCGTTGTTACCGGTTATGTCCCAGATGTCCGTCCCTATTTTGAGAAGGCATCTGTTTTTGTTGCTCCCTTACGCGCCGGGTCGGGTATACAAACCAAAAATTTGGAGGCAATGGCGATGGGAGTGCCGGTTGTTACCACTTCTGTCGGTGCTATGGGTTTAGAAGCAGATAGCGGCAAGGAACTGCTCGTCGCAGATACGCCAGCAGACTTTGCTGAGCACGTCATTCATTTACTTGATAACGAAAGCTTACGAAAAACGCTCGCACAAACTGCCAGAACCCGCGTTGAAACCAATTATAGTTGGGAGGCTATTGGAGAGCGTTTAGAGCATGTCTACGCACAAGCAGTCCATGCCCCGATATCCAAAGCAGATTCGCAATCGTCCCTGAACACCTAACGATCCAGAAAGTGACCAGAAAAACGAGCAAACCCCATATTTGTAAATCCTTAAGGAGGTAGTATGGATAAACCGAAAATAAAATGGAGTTCTATAGTTGTTGTTGATGTACTTCTCGTCAATATCGCGTTTCTATTCGCTTACCTAACCAGTCTACAATTCGGTTTTGACTTTTTAGAACAGCCAACGCCGATCTTCGCCATATTGCAGAGTGCAGACGTATCCCCCTATCAGCATTTTTTGGCTATCGCCGCTGTCGTCACGATAGTCCGCATCAGTTTTTTATTAGGATTTAATCTATACAAGCCAATGTGGCAACACGCCGCTGTGCAGGAATTCCGCCAACTGGCTACCGCAATCATATTAGCGACTGTAGGGCTCATCGGGGTGTCCATACTACTGGAGATCGCTTGGGTGCTATTCTTGGTTGATGGATTCTATAACTTCGCACTGATCGGTTTTACCAAGTTTTCTAAACAAATCCTTCAAAAAGATAAACGGGTGGTGGTCACGAGTTCCCAGAACACTAAAGGTTCAAACGGTATAAACGCCGGGTCGAGTCTGTCCACTCGAAAACCGCCAACTAAAGTTCTCATTGTCGGTGCGGGTGAAACGGGTATCGGTGTACTACGCGAGCTCAGGAATCACCCTGAAAAAGGGTATGTACCAATAGGGTTCATTGACGATGCGCCACGTAAAGTAGGTAGAACCGTTGCGGGACTTGAAGTACTCGGCATGACCCGAGACCTAACTTATATTACTCGGAAGCGGGAAGTTGACGAAGTCGTCATCGCCATCCCATCGGCACCCGGCGGAAAAATCCGGGACATTATTCGGCAGTGTGAATATCGGGGATGCCAGTTCAAGATTGTCCCGAACATTCACGCGATTCTTGAAGGACGCGCAAGCGTCAGCCAGATTCGGGAAGTCCGATTTGAGGATCTGCTAAATCGCTCTATCTCCCAAATGGACATCGCCGAAGTTTCCAAATATCTCTCCGGTAAACGTGTGATGGTAACAGGTGCCGGTGGTTCTATCGGTTCCGAACTCTGCCGGCAGGTGGCAAAACTGGACCCTGAACTCCTTATCCTTTTCGGACGCGGTGAAAACAGCATCTATCACACTGATATAGAACTTCGCGAGTTTGAACCGGAACTTAACCGCGCTTTGATCATCGGGGATATTAGAGACAACAGCAAGGTTTCTCAAATTACGCGCAAATATCGTCCACATATTATCTTCCATGCCGCTGCGCACAAGCATGTCAAGTTCATGGAGAATCATCCTGACGAAGCCGTGAAAAATAATATTCTCGGTACCCAAAACCTGATTGATGCCGCGATTCAACACAATGTAGAGGCGTTTATCCTTGTCTCATCCGATAAAGCCGTGAATCCAACGAGCGTTTACGGTGCCTCCAAGCGTGTGACGGAGAAATTGATTCAGTGTAAGGCGAGACAGAACGGTACCCGGTTTATCGCCGTCCGCTTCGGAAACGTTATCGGCAGCCGGGCGAGTGTCCTCCCTAATTTCAAACGCCAGATTGCTAAAGGCGGTCCCGTCACGGTTACACATCGCGAGGCAACCCGCTATTTCATGACGATTCCTGAAGCCGTCCAACTGCTCATCCAAGCAGGGGCTATGGGAAATGGTGGCGAAATTCTGATGTTGGACATGGGAGAACCTATTAAAATTCTTGACCTCGCACAAGACCTCATCCGACTCTCTGGACTTGAGGTGGACAGAGACATCAAGATCGAATTTACAGGTTTAGAACCCGGTGAAAAGTTATATGAAGAACTGCTTACACCGCAAGAAGGCGTTACAGCCACGAAGCATCAGCGTATTTTCGTAGCACAGTTGGAAGAGATTGAAGAACGCCTACTCCTCTCCCAGATTGAGGATCTCTCGCAGCTCGCAGACACACTTGATGCAGAAGGGATTGTCGCCAAATTCCAAGAGTTGGTGCCAACATATCAACCGAACCGCGCGTTCATTACAGAAACGGATACGGAGAGCGGGTCTGAGATTATTCAGTTCCCCGCGGAAACGAAAACTGCCAGCGCGAATCGTCGGTAGCCCGACGGTGTTGCCTAACGAATGGTACGGATATACGCAAAGTCCCCCTGATAAGGGGGATTTGTTGCCTAACTAATGGTACAGATATACGCAAAGTCCCCCTGATAAGGGGGATTTAGGGGGTTTCTTCTAAAACGAACAAGGAAAACCATTATGTGGACAATACCCTCGGTAGCCCTATAAGGTAGGGTAATCGCATGCCGCAAACCGTAGACCTCCAAGATGTTACTATAGTACCCAAGCGTGCTTGGGTGAAACGAACATTTGATCTCGTGTTTGCGATTATCGCATTCCTGCTGCTGTCCCCTCTTTTTCTACTTGGAAGTTTGCTCGCAAAGTTGCAATCCAACGGACCTGTGTTTTACAAAGCAAAGCGGGTTGGCAAGCACGAAACTCTCTTTGAAATGTATAAATTCAGGACTATGGTCGTCAACGCGGATACACTCGGTGGCAGCTTGACAACCTATCAAGACACACGGATCACACCCATCGGCAGGTTTTTGAGATGGACGAAACTTGACGAACTCCCAAACTTAATCAATGTTATCAAAGGAGAGATGAGTCTCATCGGACCGCGTCCGGAGGCTCCTGATTACGTTAAATACTACACAGAAATACAGAAACAGGTGCTGCAGGTGAAACCGGGAATGACCGGTCCGTCGCAACTCGCTAATCGCGATGAAGAGGAAAAACTCAAAGGACAACAGGATGTGGAATATTACTACATCACAGAGTTAATGCCCAAAAAACTCGCTTTGGATCTTCACTATGTCGCGACGCAGAGCATCGCATCCGATATACGGTGGTTGTTAAAAACC
>JAKZUG010000268.1:0-9510 GCA_047516705.1 Candidatus Poribacteria bacterium
ATGGTCGGATGGCCACAACCCAGATGGCAGACGGTCAGACGGTTTATCCCCCACAGTGTGCGTCAGAACAGAAACAGGAAGCTCCAGATTTCGGACAAAAATCTGATCAATCCGTACAGAGTGGTCACTCACCTCATTCAGAATGTCGTCGTCTTGACAACAGGTATTGCCAGTGCCCTCCGAATCCATCTGCCAAATATCCATATATCCTGCCGACAGCAGGATTTGGTAAGCAGTGCCGTTCGGAGCCCTTGTATTGAAATCTCCCAACAGAATAATCGGTAAGGTTTCGTCGCTGAGAATATCCACCAGTTCTTGGGCTTGTGCAATCCGATTTTCCTCAGCAAATGCCTCTAAGTGTGTATTAACAAAGCGGTAGGTAACACCGGCAACAGTGGCATCTACGGCGGCATAACCCCTTTGTATTTCAAGCCCAAGCATCTCGATTGTAAGGGCATTTGTGTAATTTACGCTCGCAGCACGTGATATCGTGACATCGCTGCGAGACAGTACCACATCATAATCGGTTAATCGGACATCGGTTATTCCTGTATCTGTGAACATCGGCATTTCGATGTCTATATTTTCAACTTGGGCAGCGACTTGATAGTTTAAGCCTTCCGCTTGGAGCGCATCCATCAAGATTTGGAGAAAATCCAATACTACTTCTTCTGCAGGAATGGTTCCACCCGTAATCCGGTCGCCTGGGCTTTGTTTGCGAATGAGCGAAATCTCTTGTAAGCCGATAAGATGGGGTTGGTATGTCTTTATGGATTTGGCAATCGCCGCAGCGCGACTCGGAAAATCAGATGCCATGACGTTGTTGTACATGTTGGCAACTTCTGTTGGGACTTGTAACAGATTCTCTACGGACAAAAGCGGGTCTGCGCTGCTTCCGACGTAAACGTTGTAGGTCATTACTGTGAGCGGTTCCGTGTCTGGCGTATCGGTATCGGGTAACATCGGGGCTGTTATCTTTTCACAACCTGAAATGACCAGTAGAATTCCAAACAACAGGAGAGCAATTTTTATGGGATTTACAGATTTTGAAAACTTGTTATAGAAATTCATCTTTTTTAACATATTTACCTCTAACACCTCAATTTTTACGTTGAGGCTGTTTTGTTATCGGAGCGATCTTCGGATCACAACTGGTGTTAATTTATAAACGCGTGTTTTGCAAGGAAAACCGTGCAATAGAGAATACTACAAACCTGATTGTATGTCAACGAAATTGCCCTAATCTTCCAGAGTCATTCAGTTCTCCTTTAGGGGGAATGTTTGAATGTTGCAAAACCGTCTGTAGGAGCGATCTCCGAATCGCGACTTCTCCGATAGAAACGCCGCAAAACCGAAAACTGAATGGCTCTGGCTAATCTTCTGCTTTCTCTTGACATTTGATTACCTTTCCACTATACTTAACGGAGTTTCTAAAAGACTCATGGAGGTATCATCTTGAAATTCTGCTATCAATCCGTAATCCATTGTTGTAAGTTTACCCATATAAGTCTATTGGTGATAGCTGTATTACTTATCGGATGCAGTCAAAAAACCGGTATGCCGCAAAACTCTGAAATCACATCACTTTCTGGGGCAATCGTCGAAATCGACGACCACGGTAACGTTGTGACAGACATATACATTGCCCCGTTTACTGAACGTGGCTGGAAACTCGGAGACACGCTTGAAGCAACCTTTGAGACAGGACAAAAAATTCAGATAAAATTCGTTGAAAACTATGAGGACGTGCCTGTTGGAGACTATTTGGGACGGTTTTCGACCTCCACCAAACAGTTCAAGATTGCGATTAACATGGGAGATATAGCCAAAACCTTAGAGTTAAAGAGCCAGAGCAAGGTAGTTCTCCAGAAAGTCGATTCACCACCAGAAAATTGAGCAACCTATTGCAGTGGACAACCCTCTTCTACTGTACAGACATCTAACAGACAGATACTCGATGCGAGGATAATTATAGAAAGATGCTTCTGACACTTAAACAGGCAAGCCAATGGGCTTCAGAACACCTCAACAAAAACGTCACGTCTGCAAATATCACGTATTTAATTCAGTATGGGAGGATTGAATCCGTTGTTGACAACGGATCAACGTTAGTTTCGATGCAAAGTCTTGAGGATTATTACAATCTGAACCGTCGAGAGACACGGTGGAAAGGCGAACTCGGCGATGATTTGAATTGGACGTTGGCTTTTGAAAAGGTTAAAGAGGCAGAAACAACAAAGCACGTTCACCGATTGCATCCTTACAAAGGCAAGTTCATCCCCCAACTGGTAGCTTATTTTTTAGATGCACACACCGACACCTTTAAGCAAGATGTCTATTTTCAGTCCGGTGATATTGTGCTTGATCCATTTTGTGGGAGCGGGACGACCTTAGTCCAAGCAAACGAACTCGGCATGCACGCAATTGGAATTGATGTTTCGGCATTTAACGCTTTTATTGGCAACGCCAAGGTGGCGGCATATAATTTGACCCGTTTATATAAGGAATGCCAGAAAATCACAGCAGCTCTCAAAAATTTTGTTGCCACATCTGAGATAGTCAAATTTGAATCTAAACTCGCGGAAATGCTTACGGATTTCAATAATCAATATTTTCCAGTGTCTTTCAAACGCCGAGTCAGATTAGGCGAGATCAATCAGAAACAATATGGTGATCAGAAGGAAGCCGATTTTTTAAAGACATATCGTGAACTCATTGCGGAGTACCAAATTGATGTGCAGATGCCAATTGACTCCGCTCGCTTTATGAAACGTTGGTATCTTCCGAGAGTTAGAACTGAGATCAACTTTGTCTACAATTTAATTAGCGAAGTAGAAGACGCTTCAACACAAAATGCCTTGATGTTAATATTAAGCAGGACTGTCCGTTCCTGCAGAGCCACAACGCACGCAGATTTAGGCACATTGCGGGAGCCTGTAACAACGACCTATTATTGCCGAAAGCACGGAAAAGTCTGCAAACCGATCTTTTCAATCCGCAGCTGGTGGGATCGGTACTGCAAGGATAGCATCCAAAGATGGGTTGAGTTTAACAGGTTAAAAACGGACACTTTTCAACACTGCCTAACCGGTGATTCGCGCACAATTGACATTTTCAAGATGCTAAATCACACAAATCCTCAGTTCTCGGAAATTGTCCGAAAACAACGGATTAAGGGTATTTTTACAAGTCCGCCTTACGTTGGACTCATCAACTACCATGAGCAGCACGCTTACGCCTATGATCTCTTCGGTTTCAAAAGATTAGATGAATTGGAAATTGGTCCATTGTTTTGTGGAAAAGGACGCGAGGCGAGGGAGTCTTACGTTCATGGTGTAGCGGAGGTTTTCAAAAACTGTAAGCGATTTTTGGCTGATGATTACGATGTTTTTGTCGTTGCAAACGATAAGTTTAATATGTACCCTACTATCGCGGAAAAAGCGGGGATGCACATTGTTAATCAACACAAGCGACCTGTCTTAAATCGGACCGAAAAGAATAGGGAGTCAGCATATTCTGAAACGATATTCCACTTGAAAGAAAAAAAGGATTGAAGGGATGCATTCACAACGACAAGCGGTGATTAAAGAGAAAATTAAGGATTGTATGCGTGCTAAGTTTCAATCTTATAGTCCGGAGACACGTTACATGCCATTCCATCATCGTCTACTTGGGCAAGATAGGATGGCTTTATATTCTTTCATTCAGTCTTTGAATACAACATTTGGGATTTCAATTTATGAACCGGTGGCTATTGCGTTAGCGCGTGAAAAGTTTAAGGTTGCTGAAGCCCAAGTTAATCCCTTTAATAAAATCAGTACAGAGGCACATCAACGAATACAGACAATCATTAGTGGATTAGGGACTGCAGATAGAGACCCCAATAAATCTCTAGAAATGCAGGAAATTAGAACAGTTTGTCGAACTGGAGACTTAAGAACTGTAAAACTGACTAAGGTGGACGTTTGGCTGGAAAACTATGAAGGCGAACTGTTTTTGATTGATTTGAAAACCGTGAAGCCTAACAAAAGTGATTTTCAGAAATTCAAACGAACTCTTTTGGAATGGACAGCCGCCGAATTAGCAAGAGATCCAGAGGTAACTGTAAATACAATGATTGGCATTCCTTACAATCCTTATGAACCAGAACGTTATGAACGATGGACGCTGAAAGGGATGTTAGATCTGGATCATGATGTTTTGATAGCAGAAGAACTCTGGAATTTTATCGGTGGTGAAGGAACTTACGCAGATCTGTTGGATACTTTTGAACTGGCTGGTATTGAGTTAAGATCTGAAATTGATAGTTATTTTGCACAATTCAAATAGAGTTTTCTGAAACCTGAGATGCATGCGTCTGCATCATATCGCTTATGAAAGTTGACAACGCTTTTGATAAGACGGAATTACAGCAACACCTCAGGACTGCCTACGGTTTACCTTGGCAGTCCATAACCTTTTTTCCCGAAGGTGAAGACAGTTACGGTTACATCGCTGTGTCCGAAACAGGGGAAAAGTATTTTGCCAAAGCCTCAGCTTCTGTGCCAAATAGCCGCTTGCAGGTCGCATCACGCTTGCGAAACCAGTGCGACATATCCGGTATTGTTGCTCCTTTGGAAACACAGAATGGGGAATTAAGCGTCCCGTGGCAAAATTTTCGTGTCGCGCTATTTCCGTTCATTGAAGGCAAAAGCCGTTGGGATTTGTGGAAAGTCGGGAAAGATTTCACTAATGCCGAACTTTCACAAATAGCGGCATTATTTGCGACGATCCATGGATGCACAGATGCAGTTGCATCTAATAACCTGACGGTTGCGAAGTATGACTTACCTTTACGGCATGAACTGCACACAGTACTTAAAGCACCGGAGAAAATAACGTCTCAGAATCAATACCAGAAGCAGTTACTCGAGGCAATTGCGCGACACAGATCAGAGGTTTTACAGACACTTGAGAGATACGATAGTCTCGGACGTTCGGCATCGGCACTACAAACGCCTTTCGTCATTACACACGGCGATCCGACCCCCGGTAATCTCATTCTGGATGCTGAAAACCGACTTCACATCATTGATTGGGATGGTGTCTGCATGGGTCCACCTGAAAAAGATTTGGTCTCTTTCACAGGCGAACGGTTTGAGGTGGTTTTAGAAGGTTATCTTGCGGAACGGCGGAACGGTACCGCATTACACGCTGACATTTTCGGGTTTTATATCTACGAATGGACGCTCAATGAAATCCGAGATTACAGCACCAAAATCCTCTTTAAGAACAACGACGCGCAGCAGAACGAATACGATTGGGAAAGTTTGCAAGACTATCTTCCACCTGATAGGCAGTTGATGGAAGATGGAATTGCCGTAGTCCGAAGCACACTCGGTAGGTGCGGTCTTCTACCAAAATAATGGAGGTAATAATGTCTCAAATCAAATCCGTGCTACTTTGGGAAAACCAACGGCGATATGTCCGAGAGGCAATTGATGCCGGCACACTCAAAGGTGCGATTATTCCCACGGGTAGCACAGAGCAACACAACGAACACTTGGCGATGTATCACGATACGCAAAGCGCGGTACATGTCTCCAAATTAGCGGCTGAAAAGTTGTTCCCACAGGTGATTGTCACAACGCCATTGGCGATAGGTGTATCGGAACACTGGATGGACCATAAAGGCACACTCACACTCCGTGCGGAGGTCTTCGGTGAGGTGCTTTATGATGTCGCCGATAGCATGCGTCGGCACGGGATCAACAATATCCTGATTGTCAATGGACATGCCGGCAATGCAGGTCCGGTGCTTCAACGCTTGGACGGTTATAGAGAGAAACTCGGCATCAACATTGAGTTCCATTCCTATTGGGAGGCGTACACGAGCGAGTTAGTCAAAGAACAGATGGAATCCGGGGTCTGTCCTGGACACGCTGCGGAGTTTGAGACAGCGTTCGCACTCGCCGCTTTTGCTGAAAATGTCGATTGGAACGGCGTGGATTACGACAGCGCGAAACTCACTATCTCCGATGCCGGGCAAGCGAAATCCGATCGGGAATATCACCACCAAGCAAAGTTGGCGACAGCTGAGAAAGGTCAAGCGATGATCGATGTCGCTGTGGACTGGGTCGCGGAAAAGATGCAGGCAATGCTTTAATAGTTATCGGTTATCAGTGGTCAGTTAAGAGGCGCGTTTGTTGAACCAGAGTCCTCTTTAACTTTGACCATCAACTCGTCTTCTACATCCGCTAAGGAAACCCGAGTTGATGGTCAAAACCGATAACTGATGAGTGACAACTATTCTAATGTCCCTCAATAGCCTTCCTTACCCCGTCACCATGCTCCCGCCACCAGCCGTAGAGAATGGAAATATCGGTGCCGATGCAGAAATGCCGAACTCCCATATCCAGATAGCGTTTCGTGTCGTCGGCACTTCCAATTTCCGCGCGCGGCGGCACCCCCATCTTTATGGCGGTCTTAAACACCTTGTCGTGCGCCTCTCGGATTTCAGGAGCACCGCGCTGACCAACCATCCCGATACTCATTGAGTAATCTGAACCGCCCCACTGAATCATATCAACGCCTTCAACAGACAGCACCTCTTCAAGGCTGTCAACAGTGCCTTGCTTCTCAATCATAATGACAACGACAACATCGCGGAGTGCTTGGACGTATTCCGTACCGCCCCCATAACCCATATAGGAAAATCTGCGAGTTGCCACACCGTAGCTGCCACCATCTTCCGGCGTATCTGCTCGCGTCGTGCGTACACACTCTTTCACATCTTCAACATTTTGGCAGTCCGCATAAAGTACACTCTGGAAACCAGAGCCAATCGCGCGTTGTGCTATGAAGCCGCGAGGCTCCTGATCAACTTTGATCATTGTCGAGATATTGTGCAGTTCTGCCGCACGACACAGGTTATCCAGATCATGTAGATCAAACGGACCGTACTCTCCCACGAATTCGACGTAGTCATACATCCCTGTATGACCGATCGCCTCAACGATGGAGGGCCAAGTGGTATGAATATGTGTGCCAACAGTCGGTTTATCAGCATTAAGTAGTTCTCTAAACGTATTTTTTCTCATAAATCGCTCCTCTGTTTTAAATGTAGGGCATCCATTTGAATATGGGCTTGCAAGCTGCACCCTAAAACACCCTACATTAACATTAGCAGAGATCAGCACATTTTACAACATCTTTTGACAGCAAGTTTTGGCTTGTGAACCACGCCAAAAAACGCTTGCTTATCTATACTATTTCTGTTAGACTTACACCTACCGAGAGAAATTAAAACGTCCACTGTCCCAATGTGGCATTGGCTTAACCAAAAACCACCGTGAAACGAAGTGGAACGGTGCCCAGATTTAATAGCTTAAAAAATGAAAAACTTAATCACATTGCCAACAAATTTTGATGATTATTTGACGATTGAAAACGCTGACCTCCGCTTCGCGGAGGCGACTGACGTTGCAGAACGCGTCATCGGAGCAGGCGTAGAAATCTATCCGAACATGGATCACGCTGCGATCTTCTGCGACCCGCCACACTTCGTCGCAGACGGTTTGAAGCAGCTCGGTTATGTCAACGGGTGGGATGCCCGGTGTTACCCTTCACCTGTTGACGGTTGCGACTATATCAATGTCTCCGCACAATTACCCGCAGAGAGTCCCACACGCAGCGAAGGATGGTTCGACTACGTTGCTGTTGTACACCCCGTTGACAAGGCAGCACTACAGCACATGCTTGGACAGGGTTACGGAAATCCGTTTATCCATCATCTGACATGGGGACTTGTACCACCCGAACGCGCGACCACTGATGATTTTGAATACGCCAGCCGAGTCGTGCCGTTTATGGTAGAAAAGCGGGAAGTCATCGGAAATGCAATTGGTGATGCTCCCGGCACGTTGATTATCGCGTTGCCAGAAAACGTCCTCGCGCACCCGAAATTTGAAGAAGCACTTCCAACATGGATCGGCAACCTTGACGAGGAAGCGTATCAGGTCGAATCCATGCAGGGAGGCGGTTTTCTGATCCAGTTCTTCGTGCTAACAGGTGGAAGGATTGAGGTAGCACTGCGTGTAGACACAATGCAAACCTTTAACCCAAAAAGCGTCCATAAAATCTCCGAAGACGAAATCAGTGCCGTGCAGGGGGAATAGATAGACTGATATTTATCAGAGTTATGGTTACTTTACTAACGGCGTTGCCTAAGAGCGTGTCGTGTTATGAAAATGCGTTTCGTTTTTAAAAAGTTTCTTGATTTTTAGCGCATGAGATGGCATCCTAAGAGTTAGCTACACCTTTTAGGAGGACATCTCATGCAACAACATGTTATCACATCAGTGGCGTTTTTTCAATCCGCTTTGTATGCTAACTCTCGGGCTATGACGCCCGCCCTCTGTGAAACCTTGCTTTTACTTTCAATGGGGCATCTCTTTGGACTTTACAACCCGAATCAAGTCGCAGAGGCTTTAGGCCTCTCGAAAGCCAAACTCTATCGAGACCTCAAAGACGTGAGTCTGCATCAGTGGAAGTCTTTATTAGTGGGTATCAGTTCTGCTATGGTTTCCGTTGAAGAGATACGCGCTGCGGCATCGAAAAGTGCGGCGACGCGTTCGCGGCGTTGTATCACGATAAGTGTTGATGACACCAATGACCCACGATATGCCAAGGCACTCTCTTATTGCTATAAGTGGTGGTCGAAAGATAAGCAGCGTGCCATCAAATGCCGAAATATATTGGCAATCACTTTGAAGGTTGGTGATGTAATCCTCCCGCTGAACATCCGTATTGTCAGCAAGCAAGGCAGAGGCAACACCAATAAACCGACTTGCTTGCTCACTATGATCAAAGAAGTCCTTGATGTCTTCGATGCTCAAGGTATTGATCTGAGAAAGTATCCGATCCCCTTTGATTCTTGGTATGGCAGCAAAAAACTCATTGAGACGTTGTTAGATTTAGGGTTTACTTGCCGCCTCATCCACGGTAAAAGCAACTATGTCATGGAGATTGACCGAAAGACTGCCAAACTCTCAGAACATAAGAAAACCGTCAAGTTGCGCGCAAATCAATGCGGGTGTGATAAACCGGTGCGTCGGCTCCGGGCAAAGAGTCCGACTTTTGGCGAACTCGTGCTTCTCTTTTTTTCGGCGCATGGGAAAACGCAAACCATGATGGTCTTTGGCAGACCTTTACGATCCGCAGAGATACTCCATATCTGGTCCCAACATCATGGCATAGAACAGTTTTGGCGACATCTGAAAACCGATCTCCGACTTTCAGCGATGAGTTTACATCAACGAAACGGGGCTTATGGCACCTTAGGTATAAAGATCTTCAGTTATCTCATGATACAGCAGGTCAGTCGCTCAACACGTCTGACTTTCCATCAGATAAAACTTCAACTTTCGGGGGAAAGGCAGATGTTGTCTATCATCAGCGCGCATTTTCATGAACACAGCACACAAGAACACCCATAACCATTGACTCAAACAAGGTTTTGAGAAATGTCAG
>JAKZUG010000269.1:0-15325 GCA_047516705.1 Candidatus Poribacteria bacterium
AACAACAACACCTTCCTTCGCTGGCGGGGTTTCTAACCCCGCCTATTCACAATGTCCAAGTAATTGTGGATTTTACTATAAAAGCATTTTCCACTGGATATTAAGTTGAAAATCTGCTATAATTTTCTTGTACTTTGTGGAGTACCTATATATTCCAAGGACGCGACTCGTATGCCCGTTTAAGAAGAAAAGGACACCGTTTTTAATGAAATACATAAAGATTCCCGGAGTCAGCAAAGATATATCACAACTGATTCTGGGCACCATGATATTTTCGCCTGCGAAATTTGACTATAGCACTGAAATGCTTGACGCATTTTTTGAAGCAGGTGGAAACGCCCTCGACACAGCACACGGCTATGGCGGTGGTGATAGTGAGATGTTAATCGGACTCTGGATGCGGCAACGTGGGAACCGAAACGATATTTTTCTTATTGATAAAGGTGGACACCCACAAGGTAGAGTGCCACGCCCGCGTCTCTCCCCTGAAGAACTCAAAGCCGATCTTGATGAAAGTCTCACACGGCTCCGCACTGATTATATTGACCTTTACATGCTCCATCGCGATGACCCGGTGATTCCGGTCAGCACGATTATCGATTACCTGAACAAGGAAATAGGCGCGGGACGCATCCGAGCCATTGCTGCCTCTAACTGGCAACCGCAACGTATTATTGACGCTAATGCCTACGCATCCGAACACGGACTTGCGGGTTTCGTCTCTTGCAGCAACAATATTAGTCTCGCTGTGCCGATGGAGCCGATGTGGGGCGGTTGCGTCTGCGTGGACGATGCCGCACGTGCATGGCATCAGGAAAGCCAGTTTCCGTTGATGCCGTGGTCTTCGCAAGCACGTGGATTCTTTAGTGGCACTTTTACACCGGAAAACCGTGATAACGGAGATATGGTGCGCGTCTATTACAATGACGCGAACTTTGAGAGACTCGCACGCGCAAAAAAATTAGGCGAAAAATACGGCTATTCCCCAATTCAGGTCTCTCTCGCATATTGTTTAAACATTTCGTTTCCGGTTTTGCCGATTGCTGGACCGGTGACTTTAACTGAGATGGACTCCTCTCTCGGCGCAATGAGACTTGAACTCTCTGATGCTGAAATGGGATGGCTCAACTTAGAAACGGATGGCGACCCACTATGATTATTAGAATTCTCTCTCTACTGCTCTGTCTCCAATTCATTTTTCTGCCGCTCGGCTTTGCACAAGAAAGCTGAGGTGCCTGAAGCAATCCCGCGATTCCTCGTGGCGGGATCGGTGAAGTCAGTTTGACTTCAGGAGAGATGAAGAGATTTCAGAGTTCTTTCAGTATGATGCGATGGTTTGATGCACAAGGCGGACACTTAGAAGATAAAGGGATTTTCCCAGACGGAACATTAAAAAAGGTCCCGCAGCACCGACACGAAGTTAAACTGAACATTTTTCGCGTTGATGTCGGGTTGAAATATCATCTCGCCTCCCAGTGGGTGCTGGAAGCGAATGTGCCGTACGAGACCAAAATTCAAGAGGCAACTCTTGAAAAGATTGAGTCGGTCACGCCTGCAGAATGGGACGCGATTGAGCGCAATCGCGACAATCACCATCGAAATGAAACTTACATCGGACTTACCGATGCGGATCTTTTCTTAGGTTATCATACGCAGGGACTCCTTATAGAGAACGATTTTTTGATGGGACGTATCGGGACAACGATTCCGTTTGGTAAAACCGAAAAGGATCCGTGGAAGTTTGGTGATGCCGGACTTGAGCATCTCCATATCCAATTCGGCACCGGTACCTTTAATCCGATCGCCGATCTGCATTACGGTTTGCCTCTCTACAAGGGGTTGCGAGCAAGTGCCAGCATCCGTGGTAAGTTGCCGTTCTATGAGAATAGCAAAACTTATCGCAGTTCAAGGGAAATTACCTACACAGGTAGTCTGAATTATAGTCTCAACAATTGGCTTTCGTTCCAAGCGGGCTATCTCGGTTTTTATCAATCCTTCGCCTATTGGGCAGGTGAACAGGACATCAACAGCGGACTCCGATTCAGTATGGCATCGTTCGGCGCATCGGTTACAACGCCCTATAACATCCCTTTGTCTCTAACCGTGATGCTGCCTTTGCATCAAGAGACGCTTTATGATGACAGTGCTGCTTTACTTGATGGTAAATATGAGGAGCAGGATGCCTTTGAATTCGGGCCTCTGGTATCGTTGACAGTTCTATATGCGTTTTAGAATACCGTTTCGCCACTGAAAAAGGGTGTTCCCACAAGAAGATGATAAAATTATTGAAACATCACAACACAACACAAAGAATCAATTTTAGGGCATTGCTTTCGAGCAGATGTTTCATAGTTCTAATGGCACTCGCTTTTTTTGTCAGCTGTGGGGTGCCGAATAATCCGTATCCGAAATCTGAACAGGACGAGGAAATCTATTACAGCACATTCGCTGAAGAGCCAAAGCACTTCGATCCAGCTGTGTCCTACAGTTCAGACGAATACACTTTTATCCAGCAGATTTATGAACCGCCTTTACGGTATCATTACCTGAAACGCCCATACGAATTGATCCCGCTAACGGCAGAGGCGGTCCCACAGCCCCGATATTACAACACTGGCGGAAAAGAGTTATCATCAGATACCGCTGCAGCGTTTGTCGCGCGCGCTGTGTATGAGATTCGCATCCGTCCCGGTATCATGTATCAGCCGCACCCCTGTTTCGCAAAGACTGAAAGTGGCGTATTGCGGTACCACGCCTTGAAAAAAGCAGACGTGAAGGGCTTTACCGAGATCAACGATTTTCCGATGACAGGAACACGTGAACTTATCGCAGCGGATTATGTCTACCAGATCAAACGGATGGCGGATCCGCGTCTCGCCTGTCCTATTCTTAGCACTTTGCAGGATTATATCCTCGGGATGGAAACGTATTCAACCGCCCTTGCTAACGGACAGGAAGAGGCAACCTTTCCGGGCGTAGAGGTTGTCGATCGGTATACTTATCGGGTTATCCTAAAGGCGAAATATCCGCAGTTTGTCTACTGGTTGGCGATGCCCTTCTTTTCGCCGATGCCTAAAGAGGCGATCGACTTTTACAGCCAACCCGTTATGAAGGATCGGAACATCACGATTGATAGATTTCCTGTGGGAACGGGTGCCTATCGGATAGAAACACGCCTTGCACATAAGGAGATAGTTCTCGTCAAGAATGAGAACTTTCGGGTCGAGCGTTACCCGTCGAGTGGAGAACCGGGAGATCGAGATGCCGGACTTCTTGACGACGCGTGGGAAACCGTCCCGTTTATACCGAAAGTTGTCTACAAATTAGAAAAAGAATATATTCCGCGCTGGAATAAGTTCTTGCAAGGTTATTACGATAGTTCCGGTATCTCCTCAGATACATTTGACAGTGCAATTGCGTTCGATGATACGGGGGATCCGAGGGCAAGTGAGGCATTGAAAGCGAAACATATCGTCCTGCGCACCAGCGTGGAACCCACAACGATTTATCTCGCTTTCAATATGTTAGACGATACCGTCGGTGGGTACACCCCAGAGAAACAGAAACTTCGCCAAGCGATTTCGATCGCCTTGGATTACGAAGAGTATATTGAAATCTTTCTCAATGGACGTGGTGTTGCGTCACACAGTCCGCTGCCCCCCAGTATCTTCGGCTATGAAGCGGGTGAATCTGGAATTAATCCGTATATCTATGACTGGGATGCAAGCACCAACCGTCCTATTCGCAAATCCATTGAAGCAGCACGCCAACTCCTCGCAGAAGCAGGGTACCCCGGCGGACAAGATAGTAAGGGGAATCCGCTGATTGTCTCTTTTGACAACACATGGAATTCTGCAGGTGCGACATCCCAATTAATGTGGATGCGGAATAAATTAGAACAGCTCGGCATTACGATGGAGAGCCGAACCACCGATTACAATCGATTTCGCGACAAAGTGAAAAACGGGAACTTCCAAATCATCTTCTGGGGCTGGCATGCGGACTATCCCGATGCAGAAAATTTCTTGTTCCTCCTCCATGGTCCGAATAGTAAAGTCTTACGCGATGGCGAAAATGCTGCTAACTACGATAATCCAGAATACAACCGGCTCTTTGAAAAGATGAAAAACATGGAGAACTCGCCGGAACGGTTGACACTCATTCGCGAAATGAACCGTCTGTTACAACGAGATGCCCCTTGGGTCTTTGTCTATCACCCTGTCGTTTTCGGTTTGTCGCATCAGTGGTTGAAGAACAGTAAACCGAGTGCCTTGGGGCGTGGAAACTTCAAATATCTCCGCATTGATGCCAGTCAGCGGACGGAAAGCCGTCAAGCGTGGAACCAGCCAATTGTTTGGCCCCTATGGCTATGCCTCGGATTGCTGATTTTAGGCACGATTCCGGCGGTCATCACAATTTGGAAACGAGAAAGACAGACAAAACAGACGCACATTGCTGACGAAGGGTCATAAAATTAAAAATATCGGATGTGTTTACTTGTCCCAACCGAAGTAGTCGCAGTTTCGTAAAAAATCTATTGCGCTGGTGAAGAATGCTCACTTATATTATACGGCGAATTCTTTATGCTATCCCGATCTTAATAGGCGTGAACCTCATCGTCTTTTTCCTCTTTTTTGTCGTCAATTCACCCGACCAGATGGCACGGAAGATTCTCGGTGAAAAGAATATTACGCAGGAAGACGTTGACAATTGGAAGAAACAGAACGGCTATCACTTGCCCCTCTTCTTCAATACTGAGGCATCTGGCGGTGCCCATTTTACTGAGACGATCTTCTTTCAGAAATCGGCGAAGCTTTTCCTCTTTGATTTCGGGAAATCTGATACGAACAACATTGATATAACATCACAGATCTCGCAGCGCATGTGGGCAAGTCTCGCTATTGCTTTGCCGACGTTCCTTGTCGGACTTCTCGTAAATATCACTGTTTCAATGATTGTGGCGTACTACCGAGCCACCTACGTCGATTTCTGGGGCACAATCATTGCGGTAATGGTTATGTCTATTTCTCAACTTTTTTATATCATTGGTGGGCAGTGGTTGTTTGGAAAAATGCTGCGCCTCTCACCGATCTCTGGCTATGATTCCGGTGTAGACATGCTGAAATTTGTGATCATCCCTGTGGTTATCGGTATCGTTAGCGGTATCGGTGGCGGCATCCGCTTCTATCGTACGATTTTCCTTGAGGAGGTAAACCAGGACTACGTACGAACAGCACGTGCCAAAGGCGTGAGCGAAGCCGGTGTTCTCTTTAAACACGCACTGAAAAATGCTATGATCCCGATCCTAACAACTGTCGTGTTGGCGATTCCACTGCTCTTTATGGGAAGTTTGGTGATGGAGGCGTTTTTCGCTATTCCGGGTTTGGGAAGTTTTACGATCGAGGCGATTCAAGCGCAAGATTTCGCTATCGTGCGAAGTATGGTCTATCTCGCTTCTGTACTGTATATCGTCGGTCTGTTGCTAACCGACATCAGTTATACTTTGGTTGATCCGCGCATCCGATTCGGATAAGAAAGTAGGCATATGATTTCACAAAATAGAAGTTATCAAATTATGCAAGGCGTGATGAGCCTCCTATTGGGATGCATCAGTATCGCCTTATTGGTAACACTCCGCGGTCCAGGGTATCCAAATGTAATTCTCTTAGCCTTTCTGGCTGTAGGTATCACCCTAATTTTTTCTGGTGATTATCTTCTCAACCCCTTCAAACTACCGGTCAAGCCTATAAAACAGGAAATCGCAAGCGACATCGGTCTGATCGCTTATGGTGTCCTATATTTCAGCATCGCTATGTCAAAACTATTACAACCCCGTTGGTTTACTGTGGGGTTGCCAGTCTTTTTACAACCGATTTGGGTGCGGCGCGGGTTAGCAGGCATCGGGATCGTCCTGATTGCTGCGGGCATTTACGGTATTTATCATTTATACGCAGGGCAATTATCCGATAACTCGCCAGAGTAGAAAAAGGCTAAGCAAGTTTCGTATACAAACCACGCCTTCCAGTATCTATCACTTCGCAATAATCACGGCATAACGGAGTGGTGTCTCGCCAACGTTGCGTATCCCATGCAAAACTTGGCAATCGACATGAACGGCTTCGTTGTCGCTGATACGGTGTGTCTGTTCACCAAATAGGACTTCACCTTTCCCAGAAAATACGTAGAAAATTTCCTGCCCATCGTGTGTATGGGGTGGATGCGCCCGTTTCCCAGGTCCGACTTCGGAGATGTGAAGGTGGAGCTGCTCTCTGTCTGCCCCTGCTTCAAAAATAAAAAGGTCGATGCCTTTAATATCGGTTCTGATTTCTTTTTCCATGGGGCTTCCTCCCTTTGAGTGTTGCTTATAAGACTGGATTTGCTCTAAACTTTTGGGATTAATATAGCATAGCTGTTGAGAATAGTCAATTCCGTAAATGAAATTGTAGGGCTATTTAGTTTTGGGATTTTTAGCCATTTTGCTCGGAAGATCGCGAGCACAGCTCGCTCCTACAGGGATAGGTCGCGATTCGGAGATCCCTCCTACAAAAGAACTAAATGACCCAATGAAATTGCAGGATTGTTGACTGAAAATTGAGATTTTGCTATACTTCTTTTCGTTAGGGCTTGCAAGTTACCGTCCTCGGTAAGGCAAAATTCATCTTCAAACTCAAGGCGGAGTTTCATGAATACGAAGAACTTAGTCGCCGAATTTGTTGGCACCTTCGCGCTAATCTTCATCGGTGCTGGTGCAGTGGCGATAGATAAAGGAGGTTTGGTAGGTGCTGCCCTCGCTCACGGTTTAGTCGTTGTGGCGTTTGTCTATGCATACGGGCACATCTCTGGCACGCATATCAATCCAGCTGTGACACTTGGCTTGCTGATAGCGGGAGAAATTGAATTTGTCGCAGCGATCGGGTACTGGATTGTGCAATTTCTTGGCGGAATTCTCGGCGCGCTTGTGCTTAACGCTGTGCTACCGAATCCAGGCGATCTGGGTGTGACAATTTTGAGTGAAGGTGTTGGAGCTGCTCAAGGACTTGTTATCGAAATCGTGCTCACTTTCTTCCTCGTCAATACCATTTTCAATACCGCTGTGAGCGGAAAAGCAGGAAACTTCGCTGGCCTCGCAATTGGACTCACATTAATATTCTGTATCCTAATGGGCGGTCCGTTGACGCGCGCTTCGCTTAATCCCGCACGGACGTTGGGCCCCGCCATCTTTAGCACAGATCCTCAATGGGGTAACATCTGGCTCTATTTCGTAGGCCCGTGCGTCGGGGCAATCCTCGCTGCGCTTCTCTATATCGGCGTTCTGAAAGACAAAGGAGAGGCGTAGCACACTTATCACAGACAAAAAGAGAAGGCTGGCACGTAAATGTGCCAACCTTTTTTGTTGATTTGATGAGAAGTTTAAGAGTTTACCGTAATCGGAACTTCGGTCGGTTTCGCGGTTTCCGGTTTCGGAATCGACAGCGTCAACACACCGTCCCTATATTCGGCTTTGATATCGTCTGTCGCTACTTCCGGTGGGAGTGTGAATCTCCGTTGGAAACTCCCATAACGTCTTTCAACTCGGCGATAGTTTTGGGTATCGTCTACATTTTCCTGCCGTTTTTCTCCACTGAGCGTCAAGAGGTTATCTTTGACAGAGACGTGGAGGTCGTCTTTTGCGACACCCGGGAGTTCAGCGCGAACTTCAAAGCCACCGTCTGTTTCCGAAATATCAACCGAAGGTATCCAGTTATGCGTACCTACCTCGGTTTTTCCATGCGGCGGTGCAAAAAACGGGCTGTGAAATTGGAACAGGTTTCTTACCGGTCTGCGTAAGGTCAAATAAGTCATCTTTCTTCTCCTTTAGTTGTAAGGTCGATATGCATCGTATATTGCTGTCCGTATGCTATTGGACATGCCCTGTATGCTATCTAACAGACGAGGCACGTCCGAGCCATTAGATTAGGAATTTACCGTAATCGGAATTTCAGTCGGTTTCGCTGCTTCCGCCTTCGGGATTTCGAGTGTCAAGACCCCGTCCTTAAATCCAGCATTGATACCAGTGGTTTCAACATGCCTTGGCAACGTGAAACTTCTTTGGAAGCTGCCATACCGTCTTTCGACACGGTGGTAGTTTTTGCCGTCCGTTTCCTCTTCCTGATGTTTTTCGCCTTTGATGGTGAGCAAGTTGTCGGTCACGGAGACATTGACATCATTTTCCGATACACCCGGAAGTTCGGCGCGGATCTCAAATCCATTTTCCGTTTCAGAGATGTCAACCGTAGGCATCCAAGAAGTATTGTCCATATCCGTTTCACCTTCGTGAGAGGCAAAGAGGTCGCTGAAAACCTTCTCCATCTGGTTGTGGAGATTGAACAGGTTTCGCATCGGTCTGCGTGTCGTTAAGTAATTCATCTTTTTTCTCCTTCTGAATTTTGTTTGTGTAAATGTTAGGTGCAAGTTCTATGCCAAATAGGTTGCAAGTTTTATGCCAATCTTTTCAGAGGCGATCCTAAGATGTTGCCTCTCTGTATTGTATAAAGCAATTTGCGTGCCAAAACTGATTTTTATCTAAAATTGCGTATTTTGGGAACTCACTGGTGAGGGTATGAGTAGAGCAGATGCCTACAGAAGAAGAAAGTTGGGGCGTATGGTCGTCGCGAGCGGAGTTCGCTCCTAACAAAATTTGGTGGAATTGATAGAAAAACGGGAAAAGTGGATTCGCCAAATTGGCACATCCTCTGCCGGTATGGCATTGAAGGGATGCCAAAATGACTTCGGCAAATAAAGGCGTACTTTCCGCGCGCGTTTACAAGTGTTATTAGGAAGACGTTCTGCCTTCCTGAATTCGGCTCCGAATGCCCGCAACAAGCGTGTGCAACGCAACCGGATTTTCATCTTGAAACGGGATAACGAGGTCTGCATACTGTTTGCAAGGTTCGGTATAGACTGGAAAATTAGGGAGGACATCGCGCCGATACCAATTGATACACCACTCCAGATCGCCGCCGCGTTGCGCAACATCACGGAGCATCCGTCGTAGGACCCTCTCATGGGCATCTACATCAAGGAACAGTTTGATGTCCATCAAATCACGCAGGTCTTCACTCCAGAAGATAAGATGTCCTTCTACAATAACGACATCGCTCGGTTGCACGCTCGATTTTTCGCCGCCGCGTTGTGCACCACGGGTGCCGGGGGTAGGAACATCAATAGGGTCTCGTGCGCGCAGCCTCTTGATATCTGTGATGAGGGCATCCCATAGAACAGCGTCCGGGTGATTAGCGGTGATCACGCGCTCGCGTTCTGCATCCGAGTATTCCGACCAGTCTCGGAAATAGGAGTCTTGGTTCAGCACAACAGGCGAGAATTCCGCGAGTGCTTCCGCCAAAGCACTGGCAAATGTTGTTTTCACAGAGGCGGAACCGCCCATAATCCCAACAGTGATAGGTGTGAAAAGCTCTTCTTTTTGCATAGTTTCTCCGTCTACATTATATTGTGGGAGTTCAGTTTTGTATGTTAGCATACATCCATTCGGGGGTCAAGACTATTATGGACATTTATCAGCACCATTCAGTTGTCACGAATCACTCTTGTGGGAGGGGTTTGTAACCCCGATTCTTGCAGATAGCAGCGCACCTATTCCCGATAATGCACTCAGAAAACCGAAAACTGAATGGCTCTGGGACATTTATCAGAACCATTCACTTCTCCCGTAATTTCGATTCTCCGATCACAGGTTCTTTCTTGTAGGAGCGACCTCCTGGTCGTGACATTCACTGACTGCTGATGGCTGACTGCTTCCGAAAAAAGAAATTTGACTTGCATAAAAAAATGTGTTATTATATAATTAAAGTCAGTATATAGGGGACTCTGGCACGCTGCCTACGAATTTTATACAGCATAGCGTAGTTTCCCTATCACAATGACTAAACGTTTTTTTGTGAATAACGTCTTAATAGTGTATGTTGTTTTTGAGACGTTGCGGGCATGTCTTTTTGTTGCCCCGATTCAAGGAATTTGATAATGCGAACGCTTGAACGCAATACCATCGCAACACAGATAACCGGTGTAGGGATCGTTCAGAACAACGTTCTCGACGCTTGGGCTCTTTTTACGCAGCTTGCAAGCAGTAGTTTGCTGTTAAAAGGCGTGTTTGTGTTTTATCTGTACTTATATTTGTACGGCAACGATAGGTGGTGAAGGTTCGTAGGTAATGCCTCAATTGTATGACTAACCGATTCCAGTATCACCACCCAGCGTTGAAAATAAATTCGATGTTGGGTAATTTTTTTTAACCAAATTAGATTTGGGACAGATAGAGTTCTTTTCGGTGCAGCTTGCAAATCGAAAACTTGCTATTAAAAAGGCGGTGCAGCTTGCAAACCGAAAACTTGCTATTAAAAAGGCGGTGCAGCTTGCAAACCGAAAACTTGCTATTAAGAAGGTGGAGGTAGTTGAAAAGGATGGTAATCGTTACCAGGACCGATGCAACACAATCAGATATTGATGCTGTTGTCAAACGGATCGAAAGTGTCGGGTTGAAAGCGCAAATCTCAACAGGTGAACGTCACACGGTCATCGGTGTCATAGGAGATAAAACATTGCTTGGTGATATTCCGATAGATTCAATGTCCGGTGTTGATCGAACGATGCCGATTACGGCACCGTTCAAGTTGGCGAGCCGCGAATTTCGGGATGAACCGACGGTTATTGCGGTTAACGGCACAAAGATTGGTGGAAAGCAGTTGCCTGTCATCGCCGGTCCGTGTGCAGTAGAGAGCACAGAACAAATTGTGACCATTGCCCGGTTGGTTCAAAAAGCAGGCGCGAGTTTCATCAGAGGCGGTGCCTTTAAGCCGAGAACGGGTCCCTATAGTTTCCAAGGCTATGGTGAAGAGGCACTCAAGATGCTAAAAGCCGCGAAAGACGAAACAGGACTCGGCATTGTCACCGAAGTCATGACCCCGCATGAAGTGGAACTTGTCGGCGAATATACAGACATGTTCCAACTCGGGACCCGGAACATGACGAATTTTTACCTGTTACGTGAGGTAGGACGGGCAGGGAAGCCTGTCATTCTCAAACGTGGGATGTCGGCGACAATTGAAGAATGGCTCCTCGCTGCGGAGTATATTCTCGCAGAAGGAAATCCCGATGTCATTCTATGCGAGCGCGGCATTCGCACCTTTGAAACCCATACGCGCAACACACTTGACTTGAACGCGGTACCTGTTGTTCATGAATTGAGCCACCTTCCAATCGTTGTTGATCCAAGCCATGGCACCGGTATCCGAAGCTTGGTGTGTGATATGACGAAAGCATCTGTGGCTGCAGGAGCCGATGGACTCTTACTTGAGGTGCATCACGATCCTGATCATTCAATGACGGGAGATGGCGCACAGTCACTGTTCCCAGATCAATTTGAGACGCTCATGCGAGAGCTGAAACCGATTGCCATTGCTGTCGGTCGTGAAATCTAAGATTTAAAAAATGAGGCGATTGTAAGGGACTATGGAAGATCTCCCTTACAAACCGCCAATATATCGCTAAAAAACACGCACTTTTGTAGGGTAAGTTTTGAAACCTACAAACTACTCTAAAAAATTTGGAGGAAATAGCTTTGGACGATTTTGAAACCAACCAGCAGAAAGTCTATATTTTTGATACAACGCTCCGTGATGCCGAGCAGACCCCCGGTGCTGCACTCGGTATTGAGGAAAAGTTGGAAATTGCCAAGCACCTCGCCAAATTAAATGTTGATGTTATTGAAGCCGGATTCCCAATTTCGTCACCGGGTGATTTCGATGCAGTGCAACGGATAGCCAACGAAATCGAGGGGCCTAAAATTTGCGCGCTCTCTCGTGTTGTTGAAAAAGACATTACTGCCGCGTGGAAAGCTATTCAGGATGCACCGCGCGCCTGTATCCATACGTTTGTCGGCACATCACCGATTCACATGGGACGCATCACAAGGACGACACCGGAAGATACACTCCGGATGGCAACCGATGCGGTGGCCTATGCAAAGAGTCTCTGTGAAGGGCACTCGGATGCGAATGTCGAGTTTTCACTTATGGACGCAGGACGGACAGAGTTACCGTTTCTTTATGAAGTCGTTGAAGCGACTATCGTTGCAGGTGCAACTGTCGTCAATATCCCTGACACGGTCGGGTGGACAGTGCCCACTGAATTTGGTGGTCTTATTAAGGGCATCATGGAGAATGTACCGAATGTTGGTGATGCCATTATTAGTGTCCACTGTCATAACGACCTCGGATTGGCGGTGGCGAACAGCCTTATAGCCGTTGAACAAGGCGCACGTCAGGTAGAATGTACAATCAACGGACTCGGAGAACGCGCAGGGAACACCTCACTCGAAGAGGTCGTCATGGCGATCCGAACCCGACGTGATTACTTCAAAGATTATTACACCGAGATTAACGCGAAGGAGATTGTCCCAATTAGCCGACGCGTCAGTCGGACGATGGGCATTGCCGTGCAACCGAACAAGGCGATTGTCGGTGCGAACGCCTTTGCCCACAGTTCCGGTATCCATCAGGACGGGATCATCAAATCGCGCGTGACGTTTGAGATTATTGATCCGAAAGAGATCGGTTGGAAAGAGAGTCAACTCATCCTCAGTCCGCGTTCGGGACGCAACGCACTCAGGCACCGACTCAGCGAACTCGGCTACGAAGTGGACGCTGAACAGTTGGATAAGGTCTATGAAAGATTCCTGAGGGTCGCCGATAAGAAGAAAGCAGTACAGGATGCTGACCTTGAGGCAATCATGAGCGATGAGATTCGCTCGATCCCTGCTGTTTATGAACTGGATTATATCCAAGTCGTCAGTGGAACGAGAATCTCACCGACAACAACGGTCGGTATTCGGACGGAAGATGGCGTGGTTGAAAGAGCATCAACTGGAGACGGACCTGTTGATGCAGCCTTTAAAGCGATTAGCCAAGTTATTGATATTCAGTTGAACCTTATCGACTACCAGATCCGTTCAGTAACCGAAGGCGAAGATGCTATCGGTGAAGTCTCATTGAAGGTACAGGACAACGGGCATATCATCACGGGGCACGGTGCCAGCACAGACATCATTGAGGCAAGTGCCCGGGCATACATCCACGCTGTTAATAAGTTAATTCAGATCCGGTCTGAAGGGTAGGAAAGTGTGGGAATGTGCTTGAAACGTGGTGAATTTCGTTAACTGTGATATGTCAAGCCCTGTTGGATTCTCTGACAGGGCTTTTTATTACGCAATAAGTAGTTTGGGACTTATTCGTTTTCTAAATCAAGTCTGAGTTGGTCATTATAGTAAAGCCCAAAAACATCTGAACACAATAGGGCTTGATACTTCACCGCCGCTGGCGAGGTTTTGCGGTGTACTCACCCAAATGCGATCTGCATTCCTAACCTCGCCAATTCCTTAGTGTCCATTTAATTGTAGGCTTTACTATAAATGCTCTGCCTCTAACGAGAGGTGTTTTGAACCGTTCTCTATCAAGGATTTCCTGCACAGAAAGGATTTGAAGTTTGGGACAAGAAACACCAACTATCTCAACGGTGCCTTTTGTCCTGCAGAAATCCATAAAGTGCTGTTTTTGGATGTGTTCGAGTGCCTTGTGTGTGATAAAGCGGCCCAACGGGTTGGTGCAATTGGTAGGAGGAGTGTCGTAGATTTTGAACCCAACGGGTTGGATTCGACTTAGATTAATAGATTCAGATCAACACTCGTGCAAAGTAAGGATAGTATTGATAATATTCCTCGTATTGCTTCAATTTTTCAATGTGTTCTCTACTTTTTTTCTCTATTTTATACCCCAAAACTTGTGAAAGGGTATGACCTGTTCTGTCTTGTGTCGGCATATGCTTTTCAAGGTGCAATCTCTCCTTGATGCTTAAAATTGGAACGTTAATTTCACGCGGATTCTCCCACGTTAGATTGAGAAATGCCCAATCTTTGAACCACTGCTGAATTTCAGAAACCTCATTCTTGTTGCAAACGATACCTGTTACACTTAACATTCGGGTTGGCTCTCTGTAATAAGATGAACTTAAGAGTTGAAAAACGCTTTCACCTGATGTCGGAAGGGCTTGTTGTGTTGCAAGTTGTAACATATCCTGTAGTAATTTTACCAATTTCGATTCTTCAAATATGTCGTTTGGTATTTTTGATGGTAACATTTTAGGATATTGTTCTTTAAATCTTTCCAAGTTTTGTCTATCTCGCTCTGCTCGAATGGTAATTTTGACAACGCTTTTTTCTGACACTTTTCCCAAAATGCTCTTAAACTCGTTGAAACGCGTATATTCTCGATCAATATAGTCAAGCCAAATTATTTCCCTACCACTGCTCGAGAAATTCAAGAGAAATTCAGCAAAATCTTCCTTTCGTATTTCCAGATTTTTTGTGAAACGATGGAATTCTTGTCTTTCGTAAGTTTGCTGGTTATTCTCAATTGAAACTATCTTAATTTCTGGACACCGATCATGAATGAGCCTACAATCCTCCAAATAAGGACCACCAAACCCATAGTATGTATAATCGGATAGACCACAATTTATTTTGAGTATATCAAGAATATCAACCATCAGAAATCTATCAATCGCTTTATTGACCCTTAAAGTAAAACCGAAAAATAAGTTGACACTTCTGGGAATAACAACCTCTCCTTCGCTGGCGGGGTTTGTAACCCCGCCTATTCAGAATGTCCAAGTAATTATGGGCTTCACTATAAATGGTACGGAGGATGTTTCATTATTGAGCTTCCTCCAATATCATATCAAAACACTTTTCGCCAACTTGAGTAGGTGTCACTTTTTTTTCACCAAAAAGATAGTTTTGAACCATCTGAATTTCACCTAATTCTTTGTTGTACGATATTCGTTTTTTTGTAGATTCTTTCGGCTCTGGTCGAGGCAATGGACGCTTAAATTGCTCTCCCTTCAATCCTGATTTAACAGGATTCATTGTCAAAGTTTCAACCTCTTTTTTGATTTCATCTAAATTATAGTAATTTCCTGAGGCTATTTGATGCTTTGATTCATCTGCATTGTCTTTCCAGTGGTTTGTGTAAGCGGTAAACATCTTCATGCCTTCCGTCATCTTATTTTTTACCTGTAAGTAGAGCGAGGAAGACGCATCTATTCCTCTTTTTGTGGTTGTAGTAGGGAGTTTAGCGGTATCATTACTCTGAAATTCAACAATACCCGAAATAGCGATAAACTGTGTATGGTATCTTGGCACACCGGCTTCTCCCCATCCGGTAAGTTCGGTACGGTTACAGGATAAAACCGCGCGATCATTGCAAATTATCGTCCA